>JACCRD010000158.1 GCA_013813755.1 Acidobacteriota bacterium
TTGAATCAGCACATTTTGCACGGGTTGTTCGACAATAATGCCTTCGCTTTTTGTCAATGCCGGGTGTTCAACGAGCGGAAATTCTTTGAACGGATCAACTTTTCGTTTCTCCCAACTGCCGAAAATCTGCTCGGCTGATTTGAAAATTTCTTCCGGGTTGACATCACCCGTGACCACCAGAGCCGCGTTGTTCGGCACGTAATAGCGCGACTGGATCTGGCGCATTTTCTCGGTTGTCGCCGAAAGAACGGTTTCGCGCGTGCCGAGCGGATTTTTGCGCGTCGGATATTTGTAATAAAGTTTATCCTTGAGAGCGCGGTCTAAATAATAAAAAGGGTTTCCGAAATTGCGGTCGATTTCGCCGTTGACAACCTGCTTTTCCTGCTCAAATTGCGCTTCGTCAAAAGTCGGATAACGAACTGCGTCGTTGATCAGACGCATCGCGCTTGAGACATACGGGCTGGTCGTCGTGTAATAATAATTGACGACTTCTTCGCGCGTCGTGCCGTTGAAAATATTGAGCTGTTCTTCGTCGTCCAAATAATGAACGCTCCCAATTTGATTTTTGAGCTTCGATTTTTCCAGACATTTTTCGCCGTTATAATAATTTGTATTGCCGTATTTCAGAGCGAGTTCGCATCTGTAAAGCAAAACCGCCTGATTGGGCTTAAAAAACATATGTTCGTAAAGATGCGATAAACCATTTAATTCCGGCGGTTCGGTAAAAGAACCGTTGCGGACGGCGAGTTCGACGGTCGCCAGCGGAACGCTTTTATCAACGAGAACAATAATTTCCAACCCGTTTGCCAGAGTTTTATTGACGAACGGAACTTCGACGCTTTGCGGCAAAACGATTTTTGTCGCCGCTGACGCTTTCGGTGCGATTTGCTTTACCGCTCCGGCTTGTGCGAAATTGAGATTGAAATTTAATAAAATTAGTAATGAAGCGAATAATATTTTTTTCACGAAAAACTCCCGAAGCGAAATATAAATTATTTGTTTTACGCTGGTACCAGCGTAAAAGTTTGCTGCTAAAAATTTACCATAAAAGGAGAAACAAGTTATGGAACGAGACAATATGATGCACGGAGCGCGAACCGCGTTGAATCAAAATCAGGAAATGCGCGATTGGTGCGAAAATTTTTTAAAATCGAGAGAACGCGAATCAAATCAAAATCTTTCAGACGAAGAATTCGAAAAACACTGGCGCTATCATCGCCCCGAAATTATGCACGCCGGCGCGGCGGAAGCGGTTCAAGCCTTTAAAGGTGAAAAGGTGAAAAGGTGAACAGCGAAATGTATATGGAGGAAGTGAAAAATATGATAAAAATGAAGTTCCGCTCAAGGACAATCTTCTTTTTCACCTTTTTACTTTAATTTGTCGGCGCTGCATAACTTTCACGAGCGCGAATTTGTGCTCCTGCCGGCGCTCCTTTTAATGTAACTTTTATTTTGCGCTCGGTTCCGTCGCGTTTTTCGTTTGAAGAATAATAACCCAGAGAATATTTTTTGCCGATTTCATCCGCTACTTTGCTGAAGGCGTTGCGCGCTTCGCTTAAATCGACGACGGGGAAAACCTTGCCGCCGGAAGTTTTCGCCATTTTCTGCATTTCAAAATCAGCTAATTCATATAGTCTTTTGCTGATGTCGAGGCGCTCGAAATCACCCAGACCGCAAAAATTAGAGACTTTTTCGATTTTCGATTTCGGGTAAAATGTTCGGTAATAGCGCTTTATTTGAGCGGAGGAAAAACGCATCGCCACTTCGCAGTCGCCTAAAAGATTTTCTTCGAAAAAATCGCGCGTATCAACCTGGATAAAATAAGAAACGATTCCGGCTTGCTCGAAGCGCTCGCGGACTTCCGCAAAATCAGTCACGCTGGTCGAATCGACACCGTCGGATAAAGCGACGAGCGCGCGCCGTCCGCGAAATTCATCTTTTGCCGGTTCGCTGAAAACCTTTTCGACAACATCGAGCAGCCCGTCATAATAAGGCGTGCCGTTGCTTAATTTGACTTCAGCGAGCGCGTTTTTCAGTTTCAAGCGGTCGTCGGTCAGTCCGGTCAGAACACGGCTGACTGCTGTTTTTTTGCCGTTTCTCGCTCCCGTGTCAAAAGAAACAACCGAAACTCGATCGCCTTTTCTCAGGGACGCGATAAAATTTTCAGCCGCCCGCTGAATCAAACTTAAATCCGAGCGGGTCGAGCCGCTCGTGTCAAGCACAAGCGCGACCTCAAACGGCGCATTAGTCGCCGCGAAATCCGACAACTCCTGCTTTACGCCGTCTTCAAAAATAGTAAAATTATTTTTTTTCAAGTTCAGAAGCGGCGTGCCATTTTTGTCGGTTACAACTACCGGCACGTCAACTAACTGAGTATCTATTTTTAGAATTTCATCCGCTTCATCCGTAGGCGGAGTTTTGTCCTGTGAAAAAACGTCCGCCGAAAACACAAAACTCAAAAACAGGACAAGGAAAAGCATTCTAAATCGCATTTCTAAAACCTCGCTCGTTTATCTTTTTCTTTTTTGTTTTTGCTGGATAGGTATTTGTTATACTTTTTCCGTTTCCAAACCGGCTTTTATCCAGGCGGCAGTTCCGCCGCTGATGTTATAAAGCTTTTTAAAACCTTTCCCTTCCAGAATACTTGTTGCCGCGCTCGAACGATAACCACCCTGACAGATCACAAAAGTCGGGCGCGACGAATCAAGTTTAACATTTAGTTTGTCTAAATTCGACTAAGTTAAATTCTTCGTCTTCGGTACGCGCCCACTTTCAAATTCACCGGATCGGCGCACGTCGATAAACTGTAAATCTACGTTTTCAGCTAAATGTTCATTCATTTCTTCAACAGAAATTTGTTTGATTTTCGCCGCTTCAAATTCCGCATCTGTCCAGGCTGAGATTCCGTTTTTCAAAAAGCCTCGAACCGTTTCGATTCCGACCCGCGCCAGACGGACGACCGTTTCCTCGACTTTTTCTTCTGATTCGGCAACGACTACAATCGGCGTCTCGGCTTCGATTAAAGTTCCAGCCCACGAAGCGAATTGTCCGCCAAGCCCGATATTCAGAGAGTTTGGAACGTGACCAGCGCCGAATTCATCCGCACCGCGAACATCTAAAGTTAAGCCTTCAAAATCTCTAACTTCCCGCGCCGACATCGCTTCCGGTTTCGGTAAATCCGCCAAAACGCTTGCGCCCGCCCGATTTTTGGCGACGCTTTGTGAAAAATAAGCGGGCATTTCCGGCAGATTCTCCGTCAACATTTTTACAAAGTCCGTTTTCAACATTGGCGCGAGCGCGTAATTTAATTTTTTTTGCACGCCAATCGTTGACCAAGTTTCCTTTGACATATTTTTGCCGCAAAGAGAACCCGCGCCGTGCGCCGGATAAACTTCTGTGTCGTCAGACAGTTTCAGAAGCTTTTCGTGCAGGCTGTCATATAAAAATCCTGCCATTTGTTCGGCGGTAAATCCTTTTGAGCCGACCAGATCAGGTCTGCCGACATCACCGATAAAAAGCGTATCGCCGGTCAAAACTTTTTTCGACTCTCCCGCGCTGGCGGTGTCTTCGATGATAATCGAAATTCCTTCGGGCGTGTGTCCGGGCGTTTCAAGAATTTTTAATTTGACATCTCCAATCGTCAGTTCGTCGCCGTCTTTGACCGCCAAATGCTCAAACGCGGCATTAGCCTTCGCGCCGAAAACGACTTGCGCGCCTGTCTTTCTGGCTAATTCCGAATGACCGCCGACAAAATCAGCGTGCAGATGGGTCTCGATAACGTATTTGATAATTTGATTTCTGGCTTTTGCTTCCGCCAGATATTCGTCAATATCACGCTGCGGATCAACGATTGCCGCTTCACCGTTTGATCCGATGTAATAAGAAGCGTGAGCCAGACAGCCGAGATAAAATTGTTTGAAATTCATAGCTTTAAATAACAACGTTCTATTTCCGATAATTTTAATTTACAATAAAAAAGCGCCTTTCACAATAATTTTTCAGTAAGATGCTTTCAAGATGCGCTTTATCTTCTCACGCCTTTTTTTTATTCTTTTGGCAGCTGGCTTTGTCCCGCTTTTGCTTTCCTGGAATGCGCCGTGGCTTCATTACGCGGTTTTAGTTTATGACGTTTTATTAATAGCGCTGGCTCTGGTTGATTATTTCGTCAGCCGCGATTTAAACAAAACCGTCAGCGAAATTCCCTCTGAAATCAGGGATGTTTTCATGCAATCCGCCGCCGAGGAGATTATCCGCCAGCGCGAAGCGGCTTTAAGATTAATTGAAACGCTGGGCGGTCTGGCGCTCGACGTAGCAACCAATTTGCTCGCGCCGCGCCTGCTCGAAACTTATCTGCGGGTAAAAGAGAAAGGTTTGCTTTAATCGTCAATCGGGCTGCGCACGCCAAGCCGGTTATTTTGCAGAACGTGCGTGTAAATCATCGTTGTCGAAATTTCCTTATGACCGAGTAAATCCTGAATCGTACGAATGTCGTAGCCGTCATGCAGAAGATGCGTGGCAAAGGAGTGTCGAAGCGTGTGTGGGCTGGCGTTTTTTACAACGCGGCTTTTACGCAAAGCGTCTTTAAAGGCTTTTTGCAGACTCGAAGGCGAAACGTGATGTCTGCCCCGCCTGCCCGAGCGCGGATCAACGCTCAAGCTTTTTGACGGAAACGCGTATTGCCAACACCATTCCGCAGCCGCGTTCGGATACTTTCTTTCAAGCGCGAAGGGCATTAAGACTCGTCCAAGTCCGCGATGCAAATCCTGTTCGTGCAGTGTGCGCGCCGCCTCTAATTGATTTTGCAGCGGTTCGATTAATTTGGTCGGTAAAACGGTAAAACGATCTTTCCCGCCTTTTCCGTCACGGACGACGATTTGCTGAAATCCAAAATCAATATCCTTGACGCGCAACCGCAAGGCTTCGTTCAAGCGCAACCCCGCGCCATACAGTAAATTAGCAATCAACCAGTTTGTTCCTTCTATTTGACCGATAATTGTTTTTACTTCGTCTTTAGTCAGCACGACGGGAACACGACTGGATTTTTTAGCCGGTCTAAAGTTTTCAAGCCACGACAAATTTACGCTCAAAACTTCCCGGTAGAGAAACAGCAAAGCGGCAAGGGCTTGATTTTGTGTTGAAGCCGCAACGCTCCGTTCAACTGCCAAATAAGTTAAAAACGCTTCAATTTCCGCCGCGCCCATGTTCGCCGGATGTTTTATATCGTGAAAACGAATGTATTGAAGAATCCATTCAATATAAGTTTTCTCGGTTCGATAGCTATAATGCCGTGTTCGCAATACATCACGAACTTGGTCGAGCAATTTAGACATAATTTAATAATTCGGCATAAAAATTTAGGCAGAATCTTTGTTTAGCTTGGAAGATAATCCAATCTCCAATTAAAATCAACACTTTCATTGACTTCCAGGAAAAAAAGGCTTATAAAAAATTCGGTCT
>JACCRD010000194.1 GCA_013813755.1 Acidobacteriota bacterium
GAAACGGCGCAGCGTGTGAAAACGGAATTTCTTGATTATATGACGAAAATGCTCGCGCATTACGAAGCGTATTCGCAGGAAATGTTCGGGCGTGACGTTGCGCAAACATTGGTTTTAACTCCAAGTCGTCTGGTCGCCGACACAGCCGATGACTTGTTTGGAATAATTGAAAAACGCGGCTACCGATTTGTCCCGATGGATGAGGCGCAAGCTGACGAAGCGTATCGAATGCCGGATGATTTTTCGGGCAAGTCGGGAATTTCGTGGTTTGAACGCTGGCAATTAGCGCAGGGGGGAAAACTTCGCGCCGAACCAGAAGTTAGCAAATCAGTTGCAGAAGTTTGGGATAGAAGAAATAAAAATGCGCCGCCACCGCCACCGCCGCCACCGCCGTTTCCACCAAACAGAAAGTCGTAAAATTTCTATTATAAAGTCTAAAAAAGCCTGTGTGATTTCTCGCACAGGCTTTTTCTTATTGTTCGACTAATTCGTTTCTAACTTTTCTTTTCCCCGTTTCGGATGCGTGTATTATCGCTTCAGCAATTTTTCCTTTTGGCACAGTTCCGCGTAAGATTACTTCTTTATTCGTTGCTTCCACCAAAACATTAAACAATCCCTTTTCAATCAAAACAGTCTGCACAGCATCTGCCGTTTTGCTGTCTATTGTTTCAACGATTGTTTCCGAATCTTTTACGGCAGTAATATTCCTTTCTAATTTGGGGACTTCAAATTTCTTTATCAATTTCCAAAAGATTATCAAACTTCCATCCGCATCTTTGCGGTAAACTTTGAACGCGACCAAAACATCGGCTCTGTCAAAACTAATTGCCCGTAAAATATAAGAATGCGTGACAACGGCTGGTATACGATCTTTATAAGTTGAACCATTCATTTCAAAACGATGGGCTTTACGCGCCTCGACTCTCACATCAGCTTCGTTTGTCGGCGGTTTGTAATTGATTAAGAAATTCATCTCGGCAGTTTCCTCGGTGATGTCCGTAAGAGGCATTTCACTTAAATCCGCAATGAAACCGTAGTCTACACCGGCAAAGCCGACTTTCAAATTGTTTTGCTCCAAACCGACTTGCGCAATTTTTTGGTAATCGTGGCTTCCGGTAGTAAAAGAGTAATAAGAACCGCCGCCCTGAACGGTTAGTTTGTGGTCGTAGCGTTCACGCGGAAGTAGTCTGACGACGTTAAAACCTTCTTTTTGCGCTTGCTTTAAATCTTTTGCGGAAGGCGCGATGATATCGTCTCCCAATGTCTTAATTTGACTATTCAGCTCTTCAAATTTCTGTACCTTCTGCTCGCGGGTTAATTCTTGAGCGGCGGCGATGGAAACGAAGAAGAAAAGAAAGACAACAACATTAAAAAAGAAACGCATAAAACCTCCTCACAAGAAAAAGCACTTTGATGTATCTGCTGAACGCAAACATATCAAAGTGCCAAAGTTAAAGTCAATAAAATTTTACGCCGACGGAATGGTTAGTTCCTGTCCGGGGCGAATTTTATCGGCATCGTCGAGTTTGTCGCGGTTGGCTTCAAAAATTTTCTGCCAGCTGACGCCGTGATTGGAACCGATTTTGCTCAAGGTGTCGCCCGATTGAACCGTGTAGGTTGAACTGGAACCAGCACCTGAACCGGCATATGAACCTGAAGCGTCGCCTTCCGGTGCGGAAACATTTAAGACTAAATCGCCCGAACGATAATCAGGATCGAGACGGTTGTATTCGTCCCAGAGTTGCTGTTTCGCGTCCGCGCTGCCGGCGATTCCATTGACTTTCAGAACGCCGTCCATTTCCTGGACATCTAGTCCGGAAACACCGAGGCGATTAGCTAAATCAATTAGTGATTGGTATTTTTCAGTTAACATAATTATTTTCTCCTTTTGTCAGATTATTTTTCGGTTACTTGATTGGTGACTTTGCGGTTTACTCCGGCTTCAGATGCTGCCATCATCGCTTCGGTTAATTTGCCTTTTGGTACGGTTCCGCGAAGCGTTATTTCCGTTGTTGTCGCCTGAACTGTAACATCGTTCAATCCTTTTTTCGCCAATGCTGCTTTGACAGCGGTTTCAGCCGCCGGGTCAGTCGCTGCCATTGCCGGCGTTCTCATCGTCATATTGGCGTTCGCATTCATATTGGCGTTCGCGTTTGCAACATTAACATTAGTACCGCTTTTGCAGCCAACCGACAGCGATAACATCGCCAAACAACAAACTGCTAAAAATTTGATTTTCATATTTCCTCCTGAGAAATCTTTAAATTCATTCGTCTTTTTACTTCAAACTAAACACACCGCTTTTGACTTTTCAAATTTCGGCGGCGTTGTGCCAAAATTAGAAACATTTTTTCGAAAATTTCGAAGGGTTAATTAGTTCGAGAAATCAGTCTAAAACATTTTACCGAAAATTGCAGTTAATTTTCCGTGAAAAAACTTCTTCGGCAATTTTTTTTGCGATTTCAAATGAATTTAATTCGGGTCTAATGACAAAATGCCAGTCTGCCAGACAATAATATTTTTGTCGATCATCAAAAAGCGCGCGCGCGCCGCTCTTGTTCTTCGCCAGCGGTCGCTCGCGTTTGGAAAGCGAAATGTTTCGCCAGCAATGTTCAAAAGTTGATTCGAGCCAGACACTAGTTAATTCATTTTGTTTGATCAAACGGCGGTTTTCTTCGATCGTCCACGCGCCGCCGCCGAGCGCGACGATCTTTGCATTATCGCGCGACAGAATTCGGCGCAGATTTTCGGTTTCAATTCGTCGGAAACGCGCCTCGCCTTCACCTTTAATAATCGCGGCAATCGTCCTTTTTTCGCTGTTCTCGATGAAAGAATCGAGATCGATTCTTTCGCACTCAAGCATCGACGAGAGAAGCCGGGCGATGGTTGACTTTCCCACACCCATAAAACCTGTCAGAACAATTCTTTGATCAGAATTTTTCATCTGTCTATTTTATAACTTGCCCCAAAACCTGAAAAAATTCCGGAAACGAAACCGCCGCGCATTCCGCGCCGATGATTTCCGTTTCGCCCTCGGCAAACAAAGCGGCGACCGCAAACGCCATCGCAATTCGGTGGTCGTCGAATGAATCGATTCGCGCGCCCTTCAGACGAGATTTTCCGACACGAAATCCATCGGTGAATTCTTCGACATCGGCGTTCATCCGGCGCAAATTTTCGACTACGGCGGCGATTCTGTCCGATTCTTTGACGCGCAGTTCTCCGGCGCCGCGGATCTCTAAGCCGTTTTCAAGCTTTGTGCCGAAAATTGCTAAGATTGGAATTTCGTCAATCAGATTGGCGATCACTTCGCCTTCAATTTTATTTGACAAAATCTTTGGCGTAAAATTTTCGTTTCCCCGAACGCGCAAATCGCCAATTAATTCATTACACTTTTCTTTTTGATCTAATGTGTCAATTTCCGCGCCAAGTTGTCGCAATACCTCGATAATCGCTGTTCTGGTCGGGTTGAGACCGACATTTTCCAAAATAATTTCAGAGTTTTCGAGACACGCCGCGGCGATGATAAAAAAGGCTGCCGAAGAGATATCCGAAGGAACATTTAAGTTTCGAGCAGTTAAATTTGAGTTTCCGTCGATGGAAATTTCGTGGACGAATCCGTCATCAATTTCGACGAAATTATCCTCAATCTCCGCCCCCAAAAACCTGAGCATTAATTCTGTATGATTTCTTGACGTTGAAACACGGTTTTCGGATTTCGGATTTTGGATTTTGGACACGCCTTCGGCGTTTAAGCCGGCGAGCAGAACGCAGGATTTGACCTGGGCGCTGGCGACCGGCATTTCATAAACAACTGATTTAAGCGGATTTTTTCCGTAAATTTTGAGCGGCGCGGAACCTTCTTTTGATTCGATTTTCGCGTCCATCAACGCGAGGGGCTCAATCACGCGCCGCATCGGACGTTTTGAAAGTGAAGCGTCGCCAATCAAACTTGAGTCAAAGTTTTGTCCGGCAAGAACGCCCGCGAGCAGACGCATTGACGTCCCGCTGTTTCCGCAATCGAGTTCCGATGCGGGTTTTGTAAAATTCTTCTTTCCCGAGCCGCTGATTAACACCGCGGCGTCTTCCCTTTTAATTTCAACACCGAGATTTTCCAGACAATTTAGAGTCGAAGCGCAATCGGCGCTGGTTCCGAAGTTTTCGATGCGCGTTTCGCCGTTTGCCATCGACGCGAGAATCGCCGCCCTGTGCGAAATTGATTTATCACCGGGCAGACGCACTCTGCCGGAAAGAAATTTGACAGGCTGAATCTTCATAAGCTAATTCAGATTTGCGCTAATTAAGTTTTTAACTTAAAAGCGATAGTTTAATGCTAATTTTTATTCGTGCATTATACACTAATTCTCGTCTTTTGCCGCTCAATTTTACTCTCAAATTATAATCTTAATTTATTGAGCCGAGGCTGGTTACAAGTTTGATTTTTGACACTGCCGAACGCTTGTTTTATTTATTGACAAAAATTTGCAATTTTCCCTTTTATCATTGGAAATAAAAAACAAATTAGGTGTATGCTAGAAGGTTAAATGTGCCGTGCAGAATTCTTCTCATTTAGAAGAATTTCGGGCGGTTTTGACAAGAGCTTTTATCTCTATAAAAACAGAAAGCATATTTGAGATCAAATTTTAATACGGATATTTTACAAAAATGGCATTTAAGTCTTTATTTAGTTTATTTTCGAGCGACCTGGCGATTGACCTTGGAACGGCAAACACACTGGTTTACGCAAAAGGTCGCGGAATCGTCGTATCGGAGCCTTCAATTGTTGCAATTAATAAAGTTA
>JACCRD010000225.1 GCA_013813755.1 Acidobacteriota bacterium
GCAGACCGTAATTGAATTTCAATTTGCGCGTTACTTTCCAGTCGTCCTGCGCGAAAAGATTATAAAAGGTCGAATTGTATTTAATGTCCGGGTTGCCGTATGACTCGGCATATTGAGTGTAATTTCGTCTTTGTGCGACGGTGGCTGTCGGACTGACGGCAGCCAGGTAATTCGCCAAACTGGAAAATGTGTAGGTTTGGAAAACATTCGAGCGGCGCGTGTCTTTGATACGATTGGTGCCGCCGCCGACCTTGACCGCGTGGTCGCCGGTCGTCCACGTCAAATTATCCTGAAACTGATTCATCGTTTCGAGCGGGGCAATCGTGTCGTCGTCAACCGGCGCGCCGAAGTTCGCCACACCGCTGATAATGATTGAAGGTCCGGTGCCTGAATTAGCATTCGCCACGTTGCGCGAATTACGTCTGGCGTATTGATAACGAAATTCGTTGAAAATATTTGACGTTACCGTCGAAGCCAGTTGCAATGCTAAAGAATTAGAAACGTCGTTGAAATCAATGCTGCGCTGCAAAGTATTCAAACCGCCCGCGATATTATCGGGCGAAATGTTTTTGAAATAATTGTAGCGTCCCGTCAAACGGTTGTTATCGTTTAATTGCGCATCAGTGCGGAAAATATAAAAGTTAACTTTTTGGGCGGTTGGAATCGCGGTCGGAAACGCTGCCGCGGGAACGCCCGCCGCAATCAAAGCTGTTTTGTTAGCTTCAGAAATCGTAATTGTTCGCTGCGGTTCGCCTGCTAAACCGCGTTTGACGTATTCCGTCCCGCCATAAAAGTGCCAGCGGTCGCGGATAATCGGACCACCGATAGCAAAAGTAAAATCATCAACATTCGTTTTCGGCTTGACAGCCGTCGGAGAAATATTAAACGGACGCGACGAAAATGCTGTGCGGCGGAAACGATAACTCACCGAACCGTGCAGACCGTTTGTTCCCGACGGCGTGACGGCGTTCATAATAAGTCCGGGCGTATTACCGAATTCGGCGGAAAATCCGTTTGTCACAAGCTGAACTTCGGAAACGAAAGTTTCCGAAATTGGCATTAAGCGAATTCCGGCGCGGTCAGCCTGCGTGTTGTTATTACCGTCAAGTTGATAATTGGTGCGGCGAGCATAGCCATTTGCGTTAATACGCGGAACACCGAACTCTGAGTTTGGACGACCGGTGACATTTGCTTGCAAAAGCGCATAGTTATAAGGATTGCGTGAAACAAGCGGCAGATTCTGAACTTCCCGCGCATCCATTACGCGCCCGACATCAATTTTTCCGGAGTCAGCGATCGGCGCGTCCGAGGTAATCGTGACGGTTTCCTGCACCCCGCCCGCCTCTAAACTTAAATTAACTGTCGCTGTCTGTCCGGTTGTCAGAGTGATTCCTTCACGAACAAGGCGTTTGAAATTTGTCATTTCAACTGTTACGCGATAAGTACCAAGCGGCAGCAGCGGCAGACGGTAAACTCCGCTTTCATCGCTCGTCACCTGGCGCTCGGTTCCCGTCTCAATATTTCTGGCAACAATCGTCGCGTTCGGCACCGCTCCACCAGTGGAATCTGTTACGACGCCTTCAATTTGCCCGTTTAAGGCTTGTGACTGGGCGTTAATCTGATAAAAACTCCCAGCTAAAAACGAGCAAATTAATATACAAAACGTTAATACACGAATCTGACGAAGTGTCTGAATCATTGAAAAATTCTCCTAAATTTATAAACTAAAAATTCTTGTGCTAAACGCGGGAAAACGAATATATTATTATATTACGAGAAAATTAAAAACAGGTTACTTTATTTAATATTTCCTTTTGATTATTTTTAAAATTATAAAAAAAGTATTCGATGTTCTTTATCGTCGAGGTCAATTGCATCGTAAACCCAATCAATCAAATTTAGACCGTAGAGGTTGAGAAATGGAATGATATTAAGCGTGCGTTCCTGCAAACTTTTGTGCGGAACCAAGGAGGCGAATAATGTCTCGATTTGTCTTTGAACTACCCGGTCTTTTTGAATTTGCGCGTGTTGAAACTTTCTCCGCAAATTACTGATATGATAGAGAATCTTTCGCCGTCGATTTGCCAGGTTCTCAGCCAAAGTTGGTTCAAGCACAAGCAGATTGCGGTCTAGGCGATTGAGTTGGATATTGATTTTTTCTTCAACTTCAGCAAATACATTTGCCATTTCTTTATTCAGATATTTCTCAACAATCTGCGGCATTATATTTTCCGTACCGGCGAATAAATCTTTTAATTCCAGATCATATTTATCGAATGTTTTAGCGTGTTTAGGTTCAACGAGCGTAAAACTTGCGCGGTGCAGAATAGGGGTTTGCGGACGATTGAGAATTTTATAAACTTCAGCTGACTGTGCAAAATAAGCGATTTCCGCCGCGCCGCCATAATAAGTTACCGTCGGAAGCAGATAATCCTGAACAACCGAACGCAAAACAACACTTGGACTAAATCTCTCCGGGTTTTGACCGGCTAGCTCAGCCAATGCGTCGAGCGTGAATTCGCGCTCAATGTCTTTTACTTTGTAAGTTTCGTTTTTTGTTTGTTTAAGCGCGTGGCGAGTTTTATTTTTTGCCTGCCAAAAGAGCGGAAAATAATCGTCAGCAACGAAAACCTGCGCGTGATATTTATCTTTTTCAAGTTCCCGGCTGCGTGTTTGCAGAGCCTGGACTATCTCTTTTGATTTTTTTATCGCTTCGACATATATCGGCGCGGCAAGTTTTTTGAGCTGTTCGTTGAGCGGACAGAGCATTATCAAACCGTATTCGCCTAATATTTTCGTTAGCAATGTGCCAAACGCGTCTCCAAAGTCCGCGCCAATCTTCCAGGAATTCTCAATTACTCCGCGTAACTCGTCAGTAAATTCGGTGTGCGGGAGCGCCTGAAAAAGTTCTTCAATGGTTGTTTTGATTGATTCGTCAAGAGCAACGTAGCCGACAGGTAAATTTTCGTAACAGCGCTTCGGCTCATTTTTGAGTTCCACCAAATTTCCTTTCTGACCTAAAACAGTCGCTTTTGAAACTTCCGCGAAATCGTGATCTTCAGTGGCAATCCAGAAAACAGGAACAGCTTTTATTCCGCGTCCGCGAAGGCATTCGGTCAATTTCACCGCCGAAAGCGCTTTGTAAATTGTATAAAGCGGTCCGGTGAAAAGCCCCGCTTGCTGACCCGAAACCACGGCGACACAATCGGGCTCGCGCAGAAGTTCAATATTTTTCAGAGTTTTATCGCCTGCTCCGCAGTTTTTATTCGTTTCCAAAAGCGTGTCGCAGAGAACATCCCGATCCGTGTGATAATTTTTTAAAACATTTGGAATTAGATGTTGTATTTGCGTGTGAGAATTGATTTCCAATCCATAATAGCGGGCTAAGTCAGTGGAATTTTCCTGATATTTGAGAAATAATTTCGATTGATTGGGAACACCGGAAAAAGAGAGAGTTTCGATCCTAAACAAACTTTTTTCGGCGGGACACTGAACAGCATTTTCTACAACCACAATTTTTCTCCTTAATGATTTTCATTATAGAGTTCCGATGAGCGAAGTTCCAATCCAAAAATAGAAAAAGGGACGATGTTTTTCACATCATCCCTTTAATTGATAAAAGCTTTCACTGAATTTAATTTCCGATGGTCGCCACTCGCGGTCTGGTTAAATTTTCGTTTGAAGTGATCGTCGGAGCGCGGTCGATGCGGTAAACGCCTGACGAGTGTGTACCGGCAAAAATTCGATTCGGATTATTCGGATCAAAAATCATTGACCAAATTCGGCGACTCGGGATTTTCATTTCTTTGGAATCCATCCTTTTCCAGTTCCAACCTGAATCGTTTGAAAAATAAATTCCCCCGTCGGATTCCAGAGCGCTGGAAACAAATACTTCTTCCGAATTATTCGGGTTTATTAAAATACTTGTATAATTGCCGAGCGGAAGATTACCACCGCGCTGTTTCCAAGATTTACCCCCATCACGACTCAAATACAGCGTTTGAGAGGTGCCGACATAAATATATTCAGGTCTTTTCAGATCGACGATAATTGAACTAATAGGAACATTGACCGGAGCAGCATTAACCTTCTGCCAGGTTTTACCATTATCACGTGAATTAATGACGCCTGAAGTTGCTGTTCCAACCCAAATTACATCAGGTTGCTGCGGAGAAGTATGAACGACAAAAATATTTTCATCGATGCCCGGTCCAAATGAAATTTTCTCCCAACCTTTTGAAACATCATAACTGCGATATAAACCTTTGTCCGTCCCCGCAAAAATTCCGTTTTTGCCGTCTTCCGAATAAGCTAAAACTTTAATCCGTTCAACTAACGCCGGAATTAATGCCGGCTCGGCAGGAGTTGTCGCAACCGGCGTCGGAGCTAGTAAAGGTTTCGCAACGATGGCTTTTGCAGTTGAAGTTTTCTTTTTGGAAACTGTTCGCTTGGAACCTTTACGCACCGGTTTCTTAACAACTTCAGGCGGTTTTGGCGGAGTAATTTGACTCCAACTGTTGCCGCGGTCTAAAGACTTAAACAAGCCGACATTGGTAGCCAGATAAACTATATTCGTGTCAACTCGGTCTTGAATTATCCCAAAAGGCGAGACTCGATTTACGTCGAGGCTTTTAGCTTGCTGCCAAGTTGCGCCGCCATCATTACTGAGAAATACAAATCCGCCGCTGGTAGCAGTATTTTGGGTGGTTGCATAAAGCCGATTCGGACTTTCAATGTCCGGTGTAACGGAATATGTAAAACGGCTCGTAAAATTATCGTTGGTTGGCACAAAGTTTTTTCCGCCATCATTGGAAACCATTATGCCGAAATTATTCGTTCCGATAAAAACTTTGTTCGGTTCATCGCTGTGTACGGCAATTGAATTGATCTCTAAATCTCTTTGAGTCGTCATTGCCCAGTTCTTACCACCATTGGTCGTCATCCAAAAACCTTGGGTTGTTGCCGCGTAAATAGTTCCGGGAATCGCTGGATTCTGAACAATATCGCGGGTACGGCGCGATTGCGACGGGATTCCTTGAACTTTTGCCCATTTTTCACCGTTGTTGTTTGATTGATAAATTCCGCTGCAAGCCGAAGCGACAATGTGATCGGGATTTTTTGAATCTATCGTGATTGCAAAAACATCCGAATCGTCGATCATTCCGTCTTTTATCAACCGCCAATTCTTTCCGCTGTCCGTTGATTTATAAGCGCGCCACCAAGTTCCGGCAAAAATAGTATTGGTTCCGCGCGGGTCAATGGCAAGTGAATTTACATTGAGAGGCATTGTGCTGGAAGAAACTTTGTCCCAATCGTCGCCTCCATTTTCCGATCTCCAAACCCCGCTTAACGCCCCGACAAGTATGATTTTCGGATCAAACGTCGATTGAATCATTGAATGAATTGATTCCTTTTTTAAATCCTTTGCTTCCTTCCACGTTTTACCGCCGTCTGTCGTCTTATAAAAGCCGCCTGGACCTTTGAACCGATGCCCCGAGGTGTAAATTATGTCTGAATCTTGAGAATCTACAAATAACTGATCGAGAATTAATTCTGAACGATTGAAATTAACCAGAAGCCGCCAGCTTTCTCCGCCGTCAGCGGAAGTGTGAATTTGCCCGTCCAAGGTGCTGACATAAAGTTTGTTTTTATCCTTCGGGTCAATTGCCACCACCCGAACATCACCGCCGTTGGGTCCGACAACTTCCCAATCTCTGAATTTGCCGGGCTCGACAGTATTATCGACAGCAGATACTAAATTACCGCTCGAAAAAAATAAGATTGTGATGGCAAGCAAAATGCCGATTTTAAAACTAACAGTTACTCCGGTTTGAATTTTCATAATTTCATTTTTATTTATTAAAACAAATACTCTTACCGATTATTTAGCAATCGCTTAATAATCGTTTAGTCAGATGATACTGCAGCGTCAGTTTGTTGCACTTAAAACACCGTCCGATATTATTGAAGTATTTAACAGAATAAATGCCAGAGGGGCTCGGCAAAACTCCAATTATTTTACACAAACTAAATAGGATTGCAAAATTTTTAACATTTAAAAACATAAGCGAGTGAGATTTGATTAATCAAATCTCACTCGCTTAAGAAAGTTAACATCTGTCTGTGATGTTAAAGCCTAATTATTCCGGAGGTGTCGAAGAAGTCTCCGGGGTCGGAGGAGTTACTCCAGACGGGACAACGTAGAATACTGTTTCGACGCCTGTTCCTCTGTCGCCGCCTCTGACAATTGTTACACGATTTGGATCAAGATTACGGAAGCGAATTGAATCACGAATTTGTTTTTCACGTCTCGTAATTTCTCTTTCAGTTCCATAAATGATGATGTAACCGGTTGCGCTCGGATCGTTGTTTAACTCAATGTAGAAGTTTTCAACACGTGCTCTAACTTCGTCATTGGGAAGAACTCCAAATCTATCGCTTTCTCTAAATGTCGGAGGAGTGGTAATAATACCAGTTTCTGATGCTGTTCTGGTACATTCAGTACATACAGCGCTTCTGGTTTCGACAGTCGCGGTTATGTTCTGACTACCCATTTCAGCAGTTGTTTGAACTGTAATAGTTGGCGTTCCCTGACCACTAATGATTTCACCTTGTGTTACTGTCCAAACATAGGTGAGGTCTGTGACATTGCCACCGCTAACGTTAGCAGTAAATGTCATCGT
>JACCRD010000119.1 GCA_013813755.1 Acidobacteriota bacterium
AACAAGTCGTATCGGCAATCAAACGGGCGGGCGAGTTTTTCTGTTTCTGAAAACCGACGATTTTTGGCGCGATTACGAAAACATACGGGCGAAAGGCGTGAATTTCGTCAGAGAACCGAAAACGGAAGATTACGGAACAGTCGCCGTTTTTGAAGATTTATACGGCAATCTTTGGGATTTGGTTGAGTTTAAAGATCAATAAATTTAATTTTAAGAAATGCACAATGATTTACGATTGTTTGAGTTGATAAATTTTGCGAAGCAATAAGAAATGGCTTTTGCTTGAAATCCTGCTGACTTTTGGAGAATCCAATGAAACTTGGAATGTTGATGATATTTGTCTCTAACTTAGATAAGGCTAAAGATTTCTATTGCAATATTTTAAATTTTCCGTTAAAAGCTGAATCTGAAACAAGTCTTACTTTTATCAGTGGCAGGCAAGATTTAATTGCTTTTAAATGTGCAAGCGATTCTTTAGTTGAAAATTACAGCCAAACAGCACGTTCAGTCTTTGTTTTTGAAGTTGATTCAATTTCGGGAGAATTTTCTGAACTGAAACAGAAAGGCGTGATTTTTCTTCACGACAAACCTTCAGAGAATGAATTTTGTTTTTACGCAGCATTTCGAGACCCTTTTGGAAATATCCACGAAATTGCCGAACGAAAGAAATTATAAATGGAAACAAGGAAATTAAAAATCGCAATCTTCGGCGGTTCGGGTTACGGCGGAAGCGAGCTTTTGCGGATTCTGCTGTTTCATCCGAATGCGGAAATCGTGCTGGTGACGGCGAATGAACACGCGGGCAAAGCCGTCGGCGAAGCTCATAAAAATCTGTCGGGCTTGACCGATTTGAGATTCGAGAAGGCGCCCGAAGATTTGTCCGCGCTCGAAAATTTTGATGTCGCGTTTTTCGCTCTGCCGCACGGTCAAGCGTTAAAACTCGTGCCGCAAATGCCGGATAGCGTCAAAGTGATTGACCTTTCGGGAGATTTCAGAATCGGTGACGCTGAAATTTTTCGGAAATTTTATAAGCTCGAACGGGACGTGAACGATTTGCAGAAACAATTCGTCTACGGCTTGACCGAAACGAATCGTGAAGCGATAAAGGGGGCAAATTATATCGCCAATCCAGGCTGTTTTGCTACGGCGACTTTGCTAGCACTTGCTCCCGTGGTCAAAGGCGGTTTGCTGACGGGGAAAATTATCGTTGACGCGAAAACAGGTTCGAGCGGTTCGGGCGCAAAAGCGGCGGCAAACACGCATCACCCGCAGCGGATGAATTCGTTTTACGCTTACAAACCTTTTGAGCATCAGCACGTTCCCGAAATCGAACAGCACTTGCGCGAAGTCGGCACGTTTAAGAACGATTTTGTTTTTATGACGCACAGTTTGCCGGTCTCGCGCGGCATTTTCGCGTCCGTCTATTTGGAAACGACGAATATTTTAACGAATAAAGACTTAAAAAATCTTTATGAGCATTTTTACAAAGATTCTTTTTTCGTCCGCATCGTCGAAGGCTCGCCCGACATTAATTGGGTGAAGACGACAAACTTTTGCGACATCGCCGCGCATTCAAACGGCAAACAAATTGCGGTCTTCGCGGCAATTGATAATTTGGTTAAAGGAGCGGCGGGACAAGCCGTGCAGAATATGAATCTGATGTTCGGCTTTGATGAAAAAACAAGCTTGATTTTTGCGGGAAGCAATCCGTAAATTAGCCGCGAACAAACACGAAAAAGCACGAAATTAGAAGAAGTATGAAACCACAGATTTACACAGATAGACACAGATTTTTTTTGACGAAAATAATAAGTTTATCATTCTTTTATCCGTGCTCATCTGTGCAGATCTGTGGTTAATTTCCCTTTATTTTCGTGTTCTTTCGTGTTTGTTCGTGGCAAAAAACTCTTATGAATTTTGAAGAAATAGAACATTTAGAAGAACAATTCCAACTCGCCACTTACGCGAAAATGCGCATTGCCGTCAAGACCGGTAAGGGCGCATGGATTTGGACGAGCGGCGGTGAGAAATATCTCGATTTATACGGCGGACACGCAGTTTGCGCCACCGGACACGCTCATCCGCGCGTTGTCGCGGCGTTAAAAGACCAAGTTGAAAAAGTTTTGTTTTATTCAAATCTAGTTTATTCTGAAGTTCGCGCGAAAGCCGCCGAAAAATTGGTTGCAATCGCGCCCGAATCAATTACGAAGGCGTTTTTCTGCAATTCCGGCACGGAAGCGAACGAAAACGCGATGCGAATGGCGCGAATGCGGACGAAGCGCAAAAAAATAATTACGTTTTCCGGCGGCTTTCACGGCAGAACGGCGGACGCGATTTCGGCGACGTTTTTGGGGAACTACCGAAATCTCGGAAAACCGAATGTGCCACACCACGTTTGCGCCGAATTTGGAAATATCGAAAGCGTCAGACAACTTGCCGACAAGGAAACAGCCGCGATAATGTTAGAGCCGATTCAATCAATGGCGGGCGTAACCGAAGCCGCGCCGGAATTCTTTGCCGGATTAAGAAAAATCTGCGACGAACACAGTATCGTATTGATTTTCGACGAAGTGCAAACCGGTGTCGGACGCACAGGAAACTGGTTTTTCAGCGGCAGCAATTTGGCTGATTTTGTCGAAGCCGACATTATCACGCTGGCGAAAAGTTTAGGCAGCGGCGTTCCGGTCGGCGTGTGTCTGGTCAACGCTTGTATTGCCGAATCAATTAAAACAAACGATTTGGGAACGACTTTCGGCGGCGGTATGCTGGCGGCAGCGGCGGTTTTGGCGACGCTCGAAGCGATTGAAGCGGACAAAATGCGCGAAAACATTTCCGACATCGAAAATTATTTGCGTGAACGATTAAAGGGAATAGAAGAGGTAAAAAGTCTGCGCGGCAAAGGCGGACTGCTCGGAATTGAATTTAACGAAAGCTGCAAACTGATTCACCAAAAACTGCTCGACAACAAAATTATTACGGGAACTTCGAGCAATCCGAATGTTTTGAGATTACTGCCGCCGTTGTGCATCAAAAAGGATGAAATTGATTTGTTAATCGAGGCTTTGAAATAGTGTTTCGGGCGAAGACGAGCCGTCGCCCCTACAAAAATTTACGATGAAAAATTTTCTCAAAACAACCGATTTTTCGCGCCCGGAAATTGAAGCGATTTTTGATTTAGCCGGAAAATTTAAGAGCGGTGAAGTCAAAGAAAAATATCTCGACGGGAAAAGCGTCGCGCTCGTGTTTTTTAATCTGTCTTTGCGCACCCGGGCTTCGATGCAAATCGGCGTTTACGACCTCGGCGGCAACGCCGTGATTTTAGAGCCGGGCGGAACGAGTTGGGCGCTCGAACACCGCGACGGCGCGGTAATGGACGGCGATAAGACCGAACATTTGAAGGAATTTGTCGAGGTTTTGGAAAGATACACGTCGGCAATCGGCGTACGGACGTTTGCGAATTTGCAGGATTGGGAAGAAGAGAGGTTAGACCCAATTTTGTCGGCGTTTGAAAAATATTCGACCAAGCCGGTTATCAATCTCGAATCGGCGATGCACCATCCGTGTCAGGCTTTAGCAGATATGCTGACGATTCGCGAAAGATTCGGCAAGAGGAAGAAAAAGGTTTTGCTTTCGTGGACGTGGCATCCGAAACCGCTTCCGATGGCTGTGCCGAATTCGTTCGCGCTGGCAGCAGCGCAGTTCGGACACGATTTGCTAATCGCGCATCCGAAAGGTTACGAACTCGACGGCGAATTGATGCGGGAAATCGAAACGTACACGGCGGACAATGGCGGCAGCGTCGAAATTTCAAACGACATCGATTCGGCGTTTGAAAACATCGAGGTCGTCTATGCGAAAAGCTGGGGCGCATCGCAATTCTACGGCGCGACGGAGAAAGACGCCGAGTTTCGCGCCGGTTTGCGAAAAGATTGGATTGTCGATGAAACGAAAATGAAAAAGACTAACGACGCGATTTTTATGCATTGTCTGCCCGTGCGCCGCAATGTAATTGTGACAGACGGCGTGATTGATTCGGCAAATTCGCTGGTAATTGACGTAGCCGAAAATCGTCTCCACATCCAAAAAGCGATAATGGCGAAACTAATCAAATGACCGATGAAAAACTAAATCTGCTGCGCGAAGCTCTGCCTTATATTCAAAAATTTAAGGGCAAAACTTTTGTCGTCAAATTTTCCGGCAAAGTTACCGAAGATAAAGAGAATGTAGCTTCGCTGGCAGAAGAACTGGCTTTGCTCCAACAGGTTGGAATTCGTCTCTGCGTCGTTCACGGCGGGGGAAAACAATTGAGCGAACTTGCCGTGCGGCTCGGCGTCGCGCAGACGGTCATCAACGGGCGGCGCGTGACCGATGACGAAACGCTCGATCTTGCCAAAATGATTTTCGCCGGAAAAATCAACACGGAGATTTTAGCGGCTCTGCGCAGACGCGGTGTCGATGCGGTCGGACTTTCGGGCGTGGACGGCAATATCGTCCACGCGGTGCGCCGTCCGCCCAAAGAAATGCTGAATCACAAAACCGGCGAAAGAAAAGAAATTGATTTCGGACACGTCGGAGATGTTCTGGAAATTAACGATCGGCTTTTGCAGATTTTGCTCGAAAAGGATTATTTGCCCGTCGTCTCATCGCTCGGCGCGGATGACGCGGGACAAGTTTACAACATCAACGCCGATACAATCGCTGCCGAAATCGCCGTTCGTCTGCAAGCCGAAAAACTCGTTTTGCTGTCCGATGTCGCCGGTATTTTTGTCGTGCTGGACAAGCCGGAAACAAAAATTTCGCGTCTGACAGTTGCTGAAGCCGAAGAACTCGTGAGCAGCGGCGCGGCTTCCGCCGGGATGATTCCCAAACTGCAAAACATCACGAATTTGCTCAAACGCGGCGTAAAATCCGCGCACGTTATCAGCGGCACAACCCGTAATGCTTTGCTTTCTGAGGTATTTACCGACTCCGGAACGGGAACGATGATTGTCGTCTGACCTAAAAACTTCAGGTAAAAATTTTGCCGAATCAAAAAACATCGATCTTTGGCTGAAACCTGTTCTGAATCTTTTCAATGCATAAAACCTTTAAACTTTCGCGCCAATTTTCGTTCAAATCGAAGTGGTAAATTTCTATTTCCGGGGTGACGGTTTTGGCTAAAAAATCAAAAT
Organism: Acidobacteriota bacterium; assembly: GCA_013813755.1. Lineage (GTDB taxonomy): Bacteria > Acidobacteriota > Blastocatellia > Pyrinomonadales > Pyrinomonadaceae. The sequence continues at coordinate 5,172 of JACCRD010000119.1, forward strand.
CACGATGAAAACTCAAAGTCGGCGCGGCTAAATAAACAATTGACGGCTCGTCAACAATTTCCATATCGCCGAAGATTTTTGCAGTCTGCAAATTTCCCTGTCGCCGGTGAAGTTCGATTTTGCGCCAGTAGTCAATTGCCTGAAAAATCATTTCGCGGTCGGGTGAAACCTTTAGTTCGATAATTACAAGCCGCCCGTCCCGTCGCAGAGCAAGCAAATCAATTCGGTCGGCGCTGGCGCGAAACTGGTTATAAACGGGCGATAAAATCAAATTTCGGTCGAGCAGTTTAATGTTTCGGTGGAGAATCGCTTCAAGCCACGCTTCCGGCGCGAGGCGAAAAAGCGCGTGACGTTTATTCGGCGAATTAAATTGCCGGTAAATTTCTAAATTCTCTAAAAGTTCAAAAAACTCCCGGCGCGATGTTTCGTTTAAAATTTGTTTGTTTTTTTCGATGCCGAACCAAACCTTTTCTTCGTTTAGGACTTTTCTGACCCGCGCGAAAGGCAATCCTCGGAACCGCAGACTTTCACCATTTTTGGTAAAGAGAAAATCTGTCTTTTCGGGCGCGAGGGAAATTATTTCCCGGGCTGTCCGGCTGACTTCAAAAGATGTTTCCAAAAGAAATTTAGATTTTTTGGCGCGCCATAAATCTTTGATTTTAAGGCTTGCCACCTCCTTCAAAGAACTTTCTTCATCCGTTCGCGCTTTTGTGCCTTTGCGGAAAATTTCCCACAGTTTTATTTGTCTCTGATAATTCTCACGAAGCAGAGCGTGAAGTTTTTGCAAATTTTTCGTCTGTTTTTTTTCCGTTAAAATCCACATTTTGCTAACTGGTTTCTTTTTGCGCCGCTCAAGTTGCGCCAGCCACAAAATCGCCGTGGTCAAAAAAAGTTCGGGCGTCGCCTGTTCAGCCACATCGGCGAGTGCCGCCATTTGTTCGCCGCTCGCGGTTTCAAAAATGATGTGCGCAAAGCGTCCGTTTTCTTCGTTGAGCGCGACGCGAATCAGCTTTGAGTTTTGGGTTTCGGAGACGATTAAACGCGCGATTTGGTTTGCTTTTTCGAGGCGCGCCAATTCAACGGCGTCACCTAACGCGCGTGCTAAAATGCGTGGAACAAGCTGAATCTTTTCGCGCTCTTTTTCAAAATTACGCGTTACATCAAAAATGATTTTTTCGTCTTTTACCTGGCAATTTGCAACACGCCAAATCTGAAAACCTTTCTCGCCCAGAAATCCTAAAATTATACGTCCGCGCTCAAACGTCAACTCGATTTCATCGCGCTCTAGGGCAAAAGTTTTTCCGCTCTGCCCGATCAAAAGCCATTCGTTGCGAGACTTGAGCAAAGCGCTTGTTTCAATGAAAATATTTTCGGGGTTTTCCATTTGTTTCCCGCGAAGGCGCAAAACACGCGAAGAAGATTTGAAAGTTTAATCGGTATTTCGGGCGAAAAAATCAACCATCGCCGCCGCCCATTGGTCATAACCTTTTGGCGAAGGATGAATGCCGTCACTGAAAAAATCTCGTTCCACTCTTTTGACGTCATCAAAATAAACGACGTTTTTCATTTCTTTAATTAAACTGATTGCGTTGAAATGATGAAGTTTGGCGAGCCGCGACAAAACATAGCGCAGGGGATTCGGGAGCGCGATAAAATCTCTGACCATCGGAACATTTGCCACCATAATTTTTGAGTTCGGATATTTTTCTCTTAAAATTGCGAGCAGTTCGCTTAAATTTCGGCGCCATTTTTGCGGACTGCTTAAAGTGAAAACATCATTTGCGCCAAGCGCGACAAGAATAATGTCCGCGCTCGTTTGCGGAAGTTGCGGGACAAGTCTGCGAAGAGTTTCCCGGACGGTAATTCCGCTTTCGCCGAGCGCGAAATATGAAACGGTTTTGCCAAATTTGGCGCTCAGATGTTTGGCGAATTGTCCGGTCAGAGCGTCGGCGTGAGTTTCTGCTCCGACTCCAGCGACGGTTGATTCGCCGATGACAAGGAGATTGATAATTTCCGCGTGCGAGCCGACGCTTCCGGCAGCGTCACCGGAAGCGTCGGGTAGTTTTCCAACTTTTCGGCGGACATATCTGCCCTGCAAAAACAAGAAAGGGACAGCCGGAAGAATAAAAATTCCGCTGAGAATATACAGAATCTGCATTTTTTTGATGTTCATCAGCCCGCTCAAATTTTATGTTAGATAGTTTTCGGCACTCTGAACCGTTGTGTTAAAATCTCCCTTCGCAAATGTTTTCGTCAAATAAATTTAAAATCAATTTTGTTGTAATTCTTTTCGCGCTGCTTTGCAATGCGTGCGGTTTTTGGCGAAGCGCGGATAACCAAAACTCTTCAACCGCGCCGACGCCGTCTGGCGCGGCGGAAGTGAAAAGCGAAATTCCGTTTTCGACAAAAGAGCCGGACATTTATCAAGCTGATATTATAGTAACGACGGGCGTTTTGGAAGAAAAAATGTTTACGGCGCGAAACGGAAATTACCGGCGATATGATTTTACGTCTGCAAACAATTCGCTAATTTCACTGATTCAAAACGCCGGCGGCGACAAACGATTGGTTAATTATCAAAAAAAAATTTATACCGAAGACAAACTTTCAGAAAATTTTATCGTCGCGCCGCCCGCGGAAAGTTGGAACGAATTTTTAACCGCCGATTTACTTAATCAGAAAAAAAACGTCAGTTTTGAAAAAATAGATACGGAAAATAATTTAACGAAATACAGAATTGTTTCAAATGAAACGAATGCGGCGGCGAGCGAAACGACAATCTCGATTGATGAAGAACTAGGCTTCCCTGTGAAAAGCGACTTCTATGCGATTGAAGGCGGCGAAAAAATTTTGAAGTTTTCCGTCGAAATGAAAAACATCAAGCTCCAGATTGAAGACAAAGTGTTTCAGATCCCCGAAGGTTACCAAAAAGTTTCGCCTGAAGAATTCAGGACAATTTTGAAGAAGGAAAATTCCAACTAATAATGAAAAATAACGAAATTACCGAATCGCAAAAACAGAGGGCTTTTGAAGCAGCGAAAACAATTCCGTTCGTAAATTTAATCGGAATGGAGCTGACTGAGTTAGGCGGCGGCGAAGCGATTTTTAAGCTGCAAATGCGCGAAGAACTGCGTCAGCCGCACGGACTTCTGCACGGCGGCGCGACTGCGTCTCTAATTGATACAACAATGGCGTTTGCGGTGATAACCTGTTTGGCGGAAAATGAAAAGGCTTCGACAGTTGATTTAACGGTGCATTACCTGCGCCCTCTGATTGACGGAACAATTACCTGCACGGCGAAAGTCGTCAAAACGGGTAAACGCCTTTTAACTGTTTCGGCGGACGTTGTTAGCGATAAAGAAAAATTAATTGCAACAGCAATTTCAACTTACTCGAAAGTCTAGACTCAAAATCTATGGAAGAACTTAAAAAATTTGCCCGTTATTTCAAACCTTACAAGTGGCGGGTTTTTCTCGGAATCCTCTTTATTTTGTTTTCGATGGCGTTCGGGCTTTTGATTCCGTATCTGGTCGGGCAGGCGATTGATGATTTAGGCAGCGATGTAACCTGGAATAAAATAATTTATTATCCGGCAGTAATTTTAATTGTCAGTTTATGCAGCGGTGTTTTTCTTTTCTGGCAGCGGAGGCTTTTGATTAACACTTCGCGCGATATTGAATACGATATGCGCCGCGATTTCTACGCCGCGCTCGTCGGTCAGCCGCTTGAATATTTTCAAAACAATCGTGTTGGCGATTTGATGGCGCGCGCCACCAACGATCTTTCAGCCGTGCGGCAGATTGTCGGACCGATGATTCTTTATTCGTTTCAGGCAATTTTCGCGCTGGCGATTGTTTTGCCGATTATGCTTAACATCAACGTTAAACTGACGCTTCTGCTTTTAATCCCGATGCCGCTTGTTTCCTTAACCGTCAAAATTTTAGGGCAGCAGATACACGTCCGGTTCGAGAAGATTCAGGAATTTTTCTCGGACATCACGGCGCGGGCACAGGAAAATTTAACCGGTGTGCGGGTCGTCCGCGCCTACGCGCAGGAAGATGCGGAGATTGAAAAATTTCAGGAACTAAACCGCGAATACGCGAAAAGAAATGTCGCGCTCGTTAAATTCGGCGCGGCGATGCGTCCTCTGCTTTTCTTTTTTATCGGCTTGGGTTTTGTCATCATTGTTGCGGTCGGCGTGCCGATGGCGGTGCGCGGCGAGATTACGGCGGGCAACTTTACATCGTTTATTCTTTATTTGCAGCGAATGATCTGGTATCTGATCGCGCTCGGCTATGTTGTCAATCTTTATCAGCGCGGCACGGCAAGTTTGAAACGCTTTAACGCGATTCTGGAAACCGAACCGACGATTAAAGACGCGCCCGAAGCGCGGAAACAATCGCCGGTAAAAGGTAAAATCGAATTTCGCAACCTCAGTTTTGAATATGACAAAACGCCGGTTCTTAAACATATTAATTTGACGATTGAACCGGGGCAAACCGTCGCGCTCGTCGGCAAAACCGGCAGCGGAAAATCAACGCTCGTCAGTTTGATTCCACGCCTGCTCGACGCGCCGGAAAATACGGTTTTTATCGACGACGTTCCGGTTCGCGGGTTTCCGCTCGAACAATTGCGAAAAGCGATCGGCGTTGTGCCGCAGGAAACATTTCTGTTCAGCAACACTCTGGCGGAAAATATCGCTTTTGGGGTCGACAGCCGTGAACTAAATGACAGAAGCGAAAACAGTTTCGCAAATTCAAATTCAAAGTTTAATGAAAAAATTATAGACCCAAAAGAATTTCACATTTCTGCTTCCGGTTCTCCAGTCTCGACAAACGGCTCTCAAATTTCGATTGAAAGAGCAGCGGAAATTGCCGACATTGCCGACGACATCAAGAGTTTTCCATACAAATACGAACAGCGCGTCGGCGAACGCGGAATCACTCTGAGCGGCGGGCAGAAACAGCGCACGGCGATTGCCCGCGCTGTCATCCGCAACCCGCGTATCCTAATTCTCGACGACAGCTTATCGGCGGTTGACACCTTTACGGAAGAAAAAATTCTGCGGGGCTTGCGTGAAGTCCGCCAAAACAAAACGACTCTGATTATTTCGCACCGCATCTCAACCGTTCGCGATGCCGATTTAATCTGCGTTCTGCACAGAGGCGAAATCGTCGAGCGCGGGACGCACGAAGAATTAATCAAGATCGGCGGCGAATACGCGGCTCTGTACGAAAGACAGCTTTTGGAAGACGAACTGGAAGCGACCGAATAAACAATTCTTTGATCTTAAAAATTT
>JACCRD010000120.1 GCA_013813755.1 Acidobacteriota bacterium
CCGAAAGAGATTACGGGCATCTCGGCAATATGAAATTTACGATGACAAAGGACGGGCGGACGCGGACGGCGAAATTTAACTGGACGGAAAATCTCACGGCAAAGATTTTAGCTGATGAATACCGAAAAATAAGCCAGCAATTTGTTTGGCAATTTGATATTAACGTCGCCCGCGAAAATCAACCGCTTGAATCACCAACTTTGATGAATTCCCTTGACGGACTGATCCGGCGCGACGAAATTTCTGACCCAAATCAGATGATTCCGATGCTCAAAGAACTGAGCAACGACGAACGCCTGCCGCTGCTCGCGCGAAACCACGCGACAAAAATTATTAAACAAATCGAGAAAAAGAAAGAAGAGAAAAAATAATTACAAAATTTAAACTACGAATTACCTGTGGCGGATTTGTCTTTCCATTTTGTTATAGAAAATTCGTAATTGTTCGTTTATGCACCAGCCGGTGCTAATTTTTCGGCAACTTCCGCCGTGCTTGAAGCCGCGATTTCGTCGGTTTCTTTAATTAACGAATCATTTACAAGTTTTTCCTGTTCGAGATTGTGAATCGCGTAAGAGCCGGTCGCCGGTGAAGCCGAAGCAGTTCTGCCGACGTAGCGCAAACTTAAATCAGTTTTGATTTCGCGCAATCTGGGTTCGACAAATGTCCAGCCGCCCATATTCTGCGGTTCTTCCTGCGTCCAGAAAAGCTGTGTCGCGTTTTCGTATTCGGCAAAAACCTCTTTTAACTTCTCCGCCGGGAACGGATAAAATTGTTCAAGGCGAATAATTGCCACGCGGTCGTCTTCCGCGTCGGCACGTCCGGCTTCGAGGTCGTAGAAAACTTTGCCCGAACAAACGACAATGCGTTTCACCTTTGATTTATCCTTTACGCGATTGTCATCAACAACGGGCTGAAAACCGCCGTTAATTAATTCTTCGATTGTTGAAGAAGCGGCAGGCAGACGCAGAAGACTTTTTGGCGTCATCACAATCAGAGGTCGGACGATTTCCTGTTTTGCCTGGCGGCGCAAAAGATGAAAATACTGCGCCGGCGTGGTCGGGTAACAAATCTGCAGATTATTTTCCGCGCAAAGCTGCAAATATCTTTCGAGCCGGGCGCTCGAATGTTCCGGTCCCTGACCTTCATAACCGTGCGGCAGAAGCATTACGAGCCGGTTTTTTTGCTGCCATTTTTCTTCCGACGCGGCGATATATTGGTCAATGATTACCTGCGCGCCGTTTGAGAAATCGCCGAACTGCGCTTCCCACATCACAAGCGAATTTTGCGCAACCAACGCGTAGCCGTATTCAAAACCAAGAACGCCCTGTTCGGAAAGTGAACTGTCAAAAACTTCAAATTTCGCGCCCGGCTTTTTCTCGCTCCGCAGTTCGGCAAGCGGACACCACGCCGCGCCGTTATTTGTGTCATACATCAGCGCGTGGCGGTGCGAAAAAGTTCCACGTCCCGAATCCTGACCGCTGAGGCGCACATTTGTTCCGTCCAAAACCAAAGAGCCAAAGGAGATTGCTTCGGCAAAACCCCAATCCATCGTTGCCTCGCCGGTTCCCATTTTCGCTCGTCGCGCTAATTGTCCAACCATTTTTGGGTTGATGTTAAAGCCTTCAGGGACGAGCGAAATTTTTTCCGAAACAGTTTGCAAAACTTCTTTTGATACCACAGTTTCAAAAACTTTTGAACCATCCTCGTCAATCGTCAGCGCGGGAAGTTCCGCTCTTTTTGGTTTTTCGACGGCAATTTGTTTGGCGCGTTTTAAGATGCCTTCGTATTTTTCGACTACTTTGTCGGTCATCTGCCCAAGCTCTTCTTCAGTAATAATTTTGCTTCGAATAAGATTTTGCGCATAGAGATGTCTGACGCCCGGATGCGCCTTGACGCGGGCATACATCAAAGGCTGAGTGTAGCTCGGCTCGTCACCTTCATTGTGTCCGAGCCTTCGGAAACCGATTAAATCGAGCGCGACATCTTTGTTAAATTCCTGCCGATATTCGAGCGCGATCTGGACGACGCGAAACGCCGCTTCCGGGTCATCGCCGTTGATATGAAAAATCGGAATTTGAGTGATTTTCGCAGCATCGGTTGAATAAATCGAACTGCGGCTTGATTCGGGCGAAGTCGTAAAACCGATTTGATTATTGATGACAATGTGAATCGTGCCGCCGGTGCGGTAACCGCGCAAACTTGCCAGCTGCAAAGTTTCCATCACGATTCCTTGCCCTGCAAAAGCCGCGTCGCCGTGAAGCAGAACCGGCAGAACTTTATCGTTGACAATTTCGCGCGACTCATCAGTGTCTTCGAGCAGTTCGTCCTGCCGCGCTCGCGCCATTCCTTCGACCACCGCGTCAACAAATTCCAGATGGCTCGGATTGGAAGACAAATTAATTTTTACGTCTTTACCGATTTTTGTTTGTCGTCTGCCGGTCGCGCCCTGATGATATTTGACATCGCCTTCATCTGCGGGGAAACTCGGGTGCGAGGTGCCTTCAAAAACAGTGAAAATACGTTCCGCCATATCACCTTTTTCCGCGTCGCCGACAATATTTGACAGAACGTTGAGCCGTCCGCGATGCGCCATTCCGATAAAAATTTCTTCGACGCCGCGAGTTGCCGCCGTTTCAACCATCTGGTCGAGAAGCGGAATCACCGTCTCTGTTCCTTCGAGCGAGAAACGTTTTTGCCCCAAATATTTGCGGTGCAGAAATTGTTCAAACTGCTCGGCTTCGATCAGTTTTTGCAGCAGTTCTTTTTGCGTATCCGGCGCGAGCGGCACAACATCGACAAACTGCTGACGGATTCTTTCGCGCAGCCAATTTTTTTCTTCTTTACTTTGAATATGTCGGTATTCGGTACCCACTTTTCCGCAGTAAGCCTTTTGCAGAATACCTAAAATCTCGCGCAAAGTCGCAATGTTCGTTCCGTGCAAACCACCGGTGATAAATTCGCGGTCTAAATCCCAGATTGTCAGACGAAAATTTTCGAGGTCAAGATCGGAAGCAAAATGCGAAGTCATATTGAGCGGGTCAATATCGGCAAGCAGATGTCCGCGCGTTCGGTAGGCGTTGATCAATTCCAAAACCTTTGCCTGTTTTTCAGTTTGTTCGCGAAAATGGTCACCGCCGAGCAGCGACGGATTATAATCGGTCGCCCAGCGCAGAGGCGGAAAACTTATTTCCAAATCGCGGAAAATTTCCGTGTAAAAGTCGTGTTCGCCGATCAGAAGTTGGTGAATTTTCGCCAGAAATAAACCGCTTTCCGCGCCCTGTATGACGCGGTGATCGTAAGTCGAAGTGAGCGTTAAAACTTTGCTGATGCCGATTTGTGAAAGAACGCCGGAAGTCATTGCCTGATACTCCGCCGGGTATTCAATCGCGCCCGTCGCCACGATTACGCCCTGTCCGCTCATCAGACGCGGGTTCGACGCAACCGTGCCGATTGTCCCTGGATTGGTCAGCGAAACGGTCGTCCCTTGAAAATCTTCGAGCGTTAATTTCCCGTCGCGCGCTTTTTTTACAGTTTCATTGTAGGCTGCGAAAAATTCGGCGAAGCTCATCCGGTTCACGCCCTTTATGCTCGGGACAAGCAGATTGCGCGAGCCGTCTTTTTTTTCGATGTCAATGGCAATCCCGAGGTTGATTTTTTCGTGCTGCAGACGCGATGGTTTGTCGTCAACCAGACCAAAACCAAAATTCATCTGTGGATATTCTTTGATCGATTTGACAATTGCCCACGCGATCAGATGCGTGAACGAAACTTTGCCGCGCCCCGATGTTTGCAGGTGTTTGTTGATGATGCGACGATTTTCTTCCAGAACCTTAACCGGAACGCGGCGCAGGGAAGTTGCCGTCGGAACTGTAAGGCTCTGCTCCATATTCTCAACGATTTTTTTGCTCGCGCCCGTAATCAATTTTACTTCGATATCCGCGCTGTTCGCGCTGGCGCTTACCGATTTTTTTTCAGGCGTAGCGTTTGGCGTTTCGGCTTTGACGGCAGCTGGCTGAACACCAATTTTGTTTTCGGGAGTTTGAACTGCAGCAGCGGTTTTTCCGTTATTCTGTTCGTTTGCGGGAGACATTCCGCCGTTTAATAAATCGATGAAATATGTTCGCCACGATTCATCAACCGAATTTGGATCCGTTTGAAAACGATTTAATAAACCTTCGACATAACTGGCGTTTGTGCCGAAACTTTCGCGGATATATTCAGATAAATTTGTTGTTTTTTCGCTCACTTTTTATAACCTCGGTTTGAGACTTGATCGATTAAAAAATAATTTTAACGCATAAACGGTCAAATATAAATAACCGATGTGGAAGATGATCGATAGGCGAATCGACAATTGAGAAAAGTGATTGATAATTACTGATTTTGGGTTGCGAGTTGCGCGAATTGAACGGAAACAGGAATTTCTCCGCAACGCCGGCAAAGTGAAAACTTAACCAAATATAAACTCATTTGTTGTTTAAAGATTTTTAGCGGATTTTTTGTCGGCTCCAATAATTTTTACTTTTGTTAAGTAATATCGGACTTTTCATCAGTTTAGTGAAAAAGTAAAACGAAAAATCTGAGTTTATAAAGGAAATCTTAGTGACCGGTGTTTACTAAAGTAATTTGAGAAATAATTAAGTTGATGAGGCGTGAGTTTTTTTACTTGAGTTTTCGTCGTCCGTTTTTGGATTTTCCGGCAGGGAATCCTTTTCCAGGTCGTGCTTTATGGCATCTAAAATACCGTTGATAAATTGGGTCGCTTCGAAAGTGGAAAAACGGCGGGCAATTTCCAGGGCTTCGTTGATCACGACAGTGTGCGGAGTGGTATCGTACAAAAATTCGTAAACTGCCAGCCGCAAAACGTTTCGGTCAACAATCGCCATTCGCTCAATTCGCCAGTGTTCGGCGCGGGTGCGTATTTTTTCGTCGATTGCCTCAACATTCTTTAAAGTGCCGAGCGCCAATTGATCGGCAAATTGGCGCGTTCCTTCGTCAAGGCTCGGTTCGCCGAATTCGCTCCAGAAATTGCCTGCCAGAACGCCTTCCCGCGTTTTGGCGGCATCAGCCGCAAATAACATTTGCAAAGCGCATTCACGCGCTTTACGCCGTGTTCCCATAATCCTTTTTTACTGATCAAACGACGTGCGGAAAAACTTTCTCTTTGCCGACATTTTCTCCGCCGCCCATTGTTTTATACAAGTTGACAATTTCGACTGCCGACATCGCCGCTTCGAATCCTTTATTGCCGGCTTTGACTCCGGCGCGGTTGATTGCCTGTTCCAGATTATCCGCCGTGACGATTCCAAGCAGAACGGGAACGCCCGTCTGCATTCCGACCTGCGCGACGCCTTTCGCGGATTCACCAGCGACAAAATCGAAATGCGGCGTTTCTCCGCGAATAATTGTTCCGATGCAAATTACCGCATCAAATCTGCCGCTCTGCGCCGCCTTCAGAGCTGTCAGAGATAATTCAAAAGATCCGGGAACTTTAAAAACTTCGACGGATTTTTCGTCCGCTCCGAGCCGTTCGAGCGCGTCAATCGCGCCTTCAACAAGCTTCGAGGTCAAAAAATCGTTCCAGCGCGAGGCAACAATCGCAAAGCGGAAACCGTGAGCGGTGAGCAGTCCCTGATGAACTTTTGGCTGCAAAATATTCTCCTTCAAATCAATAGTGTGACCAACATTTTTGTCGGCGGCGAAATATTAGGTTACAAGCTAAAAAAGCATATAGCAAATTGTAGTAAGTAATAATACAAAATTGAAATTGGCATCATGGAAATCTGGAAAATAAAATTCAGTATATTTTGAAAATTGCTGCTGTTCGGACGTAAACGGTTTTATTCGCGTTTACATTTAATTACAAATGAAGAAGAAAAAAGGCGGGCTGAAAATATTAATCTTCAGCCCGCCTTTTGTTACTTAAATCGAAAGATTACTGTCTTTCTGCAATGCTCATTTTCCCGATCCTATCGTAAAGTTCGCATTGGTCAAATCTTCCAAAAGATTGATCAGTATTTCATTAACACCAAAAGCGTGTCGTCTGGAAAAGACGCGCAGCAGGTAATCTTCACCGGTCGGAAGTTCTGTAAAAGAATAACGACCAAACAAATCGGTTCGGGTTGATAATACTTCACCGGTTTCAACGTTGGCAATCGTGACGGCTACACGGGCAGCGGGTTTGCCGTTGATATCACGGAGTCTTCCGCTCACCGTTGCTGTCGCCGCCGTCGGGGGTGCTGCTGTCTTTGTATTAAGAAAGTTTACATTGTTATTACCTTTGCCGCTATTAAATAGGATGCAGTTGGGCATCCTGGGTGGAGTTGACTGGTTACTACCGCCGGTCGAACTATCGGGGCGCGGAGTGGGCGTGAAGCCATCTGGTGGCACTTCACACACGATGAAGTCAGTGTCAGCCTTAAGGTCTATCCTTGATGTTCCACTGCTATTGTTATTATCCTCGATCTTGACCATAACTGTTTGGCTAGTACCCGCTACAGGTGTGACTGTTTCGACCCCACCATCAGCATTCCTTACCACTGTCACTTCGGTAATAGTGAAGTTCACAGTTCCAGCAGTAATTCCATCTCCGAATGTAAGGTTACCGTTACAAGTGTTTTGCTGACCGATTGATTCACAAAAATTTTTATTAATTGTGAGTTGCTGTGCATTTACGTTAGTAGATGCGATTCCAACCAAACATAACAAAACGATACCGAAAAGAAACGTGTTAACAAAAAATTTAGAAAAAGTTTTAGGGTTCATAATTAGCCACCTTGTTTATGTATTTATTAAATTTGCTCAATTACTAAAATCAAGTATTATTAGCAATCTATACGAATTCTAACAAAACGCGCATCGGACAAATTTCCTTTTCTTCAGGAATTTGTTCCTCTTTTTTCTTAGAAAAAGCAGGAACAAATTCCTGTTTTTTAATTGGGTGAATTTGTTTTCAAAAAATAAGCTAATACAACTTGTGCGATTAAAGAGCTTGAGCGGTTATAATAATTCAACAACGCACGCCGGCTAAAAATCTTATTAGCTAACCTAAAATATTTATGAGTTACGCAGTTGAAAAGAATTTTGCAGAAACACGCGCTTCCTTAGCGGTAAAGCCAACAGTATTGTTTTTTCGCGTTAATTTAAGAAATTAATTATCCGGTTTTAGTAACGTGTTGTTGGCTGCTTAGTTCTGTAATTTCCCGGATGGAAACTCCGCGTGTAAAAATTAAAATCAAACCGATTGCCGTCCAAAACAAAATTCTGCTTTTTCTGATAATTCCGATAGTCACGCCGACTCCCGCGCCGAGCGCGAGCGTTTCAGTGATAATCTGCGCCCCCGCTTCGTCAACGCCAATTAAAAATGGCACGAGTTTGAAAACAATGGTGATTAGACGGCTGATCGATTCGAGCAGAAATGAACCGTTTAAACTCGGAAGCGCGGTACTGATCCGGCTTAAAATAAACCAGACTTCCAAAACACCGAGCGCGTGAAAAAGGATTTGAAAAAGAAAAATTGGCGCGAATCGGCGTGGATATTGACGGTAAAATCCAAAAATCAAATTTTCAAAAAGGAGCGCCTGTCCCCGTCCGTTTTCTAAAATTCCGCGCCCGAAATGTTTGTTATAAAGCCAACTGCAAAAATTACTGAGCAGATGCCACTGGCGGATGATTGCCAAGAGCGCAAATACAATCAGCGCGAAAATTAAACTGATCAAACCGTAAATCATTACGACCCAGCTTTCTTCAAGCTCTGAGTTGAACAAAAAAGCGATTGCGCCGAATATTATAAAAAGACCAGTCACAAACGAATAAAAAAGATTTTCCGTCGCTACTGAGGATAAACCGACAACCAGCGGGACACGGTTTCTGACGGCGACAACTTTAGATGTTCCGCTGATTAAAATTCCGAGTGGAATTAAACTGCTCAGAGCTTCACCGATAATGACTGCGGGCAAAGTGTCGCTCAATCTTAATTTGTGAGGTGCGGCAACGCACAGTCTCCATGCTGACGCGCGCATCACAATCCGCAAAAAATAAATGAATATAATAAATACAAAACCGCCGAATCCGATATTGACAATACCTTTGAGAATCTCGCCGATTCCCACCGAATACACAAAATAGGCAAATAAGCCGAGTCCGAGCAGCGTCAAAACCGCGCCTAATATTTTTAGACGTAAAAGGTTTTTTGCATTTTTCGGATTCTGTCCGTTTGGGTTCAGACTCTGGGGTTTTGTTTTGGAATTCACTTGCTTTGCCTTTTGCTATGCGCGCCTATTAAGATGGTAGTTCATTTATTTTTTAAAAACAAAATTAAGGATTATCTATATGAACGCAACAGCTTTAGAACGTGAATTTACAAGTAATGCTTTAACCGTTTTATCAGAAGAAGAAGAACTTTTCAGAGCTTCGGTACGCGAATTTGCGGAAGGCGAAATAAAACCGCGCGTTGAAGCGATGGAACACGCCGGAAAACTTGATCCAAATTTAATCAGACAATGTTTTGAGCTTGGTCTGATGGCAATCGAAACGCCCGAGGAATACGGCGGCGCGGGTTCTTCTTTTTTTAACGCGATTCTGGCAATCGAAGAACTGGCGCGGGTTGACGCTTCGACGTCTGTCTTTGTTGACGTGCAAAATACGCTCGTGACCAATGCGATTATTCGCTGGGCAAATGACGATTTGAAAAAGAAATATCTGCCGCAGATGGCTGAATCGAAAGTCGGCGCATACGCTTTATCCGAAGCCGGTTCAGGCTCGGACGCTTTCGCTCTGAAAACAAAAGCAATTGACAAAGGCGATTTCTGGGAAATTTCGGGGCAGAAACTCTGGATTACAAACGGCATGGAAGCCGAAATTTTTATCGTTTTCGCAACTATTGATACGAACGCGGGGTATAAAGGAATTACGGCGTTTATTGTCGAGAAAGATTTTGAAGGATTTTCGATTGGCAAAAAAGAAGATAAACTTGGCATTCGCGCATCTTCAACAACCGAGCTGATTTTGGATTCATGCCGAGTTCCAAAAGAAAATGTTCTGGGCGAAATTGGAAAGGGGTATAAAGTTTCAATCGAAACCCTGAATGAAGGCAGAATCGGAATTGGCGCGCAGATGATCGGCATCGCTCGGGGCGCGTTTGAAGCCGCTTTGAATTACACAAACGAACGCGAACAATTCGGCAAAAAAATCAACGACTTTCAAGCGGTTCAATTTCAGCTCGCGGAAATGGCGATTGACATCGAAGCCGCGCGCCTTTTAGTTTATAACGCGGCGCGGCTCAAAGATGCGAGCAAACCGTTTTTGAAAGAAGCGGCGATGGCAAAAGTTTATTCGTCGCGCGTGGCGGAAAAAGTTTCGTCAAAAGCCATCGAACTTTTCGGCGGTTACGGTTATGTCAAAGATTACCCGGTCGAAAAATTCTGGCGTGACTCAAAAATCGGCGCGATCTACGAAGGCACGACAAATATGCAATTGCAGACGATTGCCAAATTGATTATGAGTGGGAAATAAAAATTACATCCGTAAAATTTTTGTGCTTGAAAACTTTTAAGCCGGGTGTGAAAAACTATATCTAATAACGGACGGGAAAAACTAAATTTATGACGGACAGAATTGAGGTTTTCAAACAAATGCTCGAAGCCGAGCCGGCAAATACAATGGTAATGTTCGGCTTGGCGAAAGAATATGAAAAATCAGGGCAGTCTGCCGAGGTCATCGCTCTGCTTGAGAGTTATATTGCACAGGCTGACGACGAAGGAAACGCATATGGAATGCTGGCGAAAGCATACGAGCAAAACGGCGAGCGCGAACGGGCAAAAGCGACTTACGAAAAAGGCATCAAAGTTTCCAACGCCCACGGTCATCCCTCGATGGCGCAGGATTATCAGATGACGCTTGATCTTGATTATGATGACGCATGATGCAAGAAATTATAATTTTAGTTAAACCCGCACCGGCAGGGGCTAGAGAGCTTGGGCTTTAAGCAAATCGATTTATACCGAAGCTGGCAACTTAAGGGTTTTGCCGGAACAAATACATGATGCCGCTGAATGTTATTTCGAAGAGGCGGAAAAAACCGAACTGATTACGATTTCACTAAACAGCATAGGCATCACGACTAGCTAAAACATCGTTTATCAAGTTACAATTCCTCATCACAGTCCTTTAAGAATCGGCACGTTTGCCGCGATTTTAGACGACATTGCTAATCATTTTCAAATTAGTCGTCAGGAAC
This sequence comes from Acidobacteriota bacterium, assembly GCA_013813755.1. Taxonomy (GTDB): domain Bacteria; phylum Acidobacteriota; class Blastocatellia; order Pyrinomonadales; family Pyrinomonadaceae. The sequence goes on from JACCRD010000120.1 coordinate 10,238, forward strand.
TTTTGTTAAAAATTAAATTATAAAAAGCATTTATCAGGAGAATTTCAAGAGTGGCAACAGCAACGAAAAAAGCTAATACAGCGAAAGGCGCAAATAAAAAAGCGCAATCGACTAAAATAAACAAAACCACGGCAAAAGATAACAACGCGAAATTTGTCGTCAAACCGGAGATGACCATCGGCGACGGCGAGCTTGACCACCGGACAAAACAGAAAACCGCAAAGGCGATTGAACCGCAAGAGCCGAAACGAACAACAAAAAAGTCTGAAAAAACAATCGCGGCACAGACCGAAAAATATCACGGTCTGGACACCGAAGCACTGATCGGACTTTATCGCACGATGTATATGTCGCGCCGGATTGACGACAAGGAAATTCAGTTAAAAGGGCAGAATAAAATCTTTTTTCAAATTTCCGGCGCCGGTCACGAGGCGGTTTTGACGGCGGCGGCACTGGCGATGAAACCAGCTTATGATTGGTTTTTCCCGTATTACCGCGACCGCGCTCTTCTGCTTGGCTTGGGAATGACGGCGCAGGAAATGCTTTTTTCAGCGGTCGGCGCGGAAGTTGATCCAAACTCGCACGGGCGGCAGATGCCTTCGCACTGGGGTCACGTTAAATTAAATGTTCCCTCGCAGTCTTCCTGCACCGGAACGCAGGCGCTTCACGCCGTCGGCTCGGCGGAAGCGTCGTATCGCGCGTCTTTAGTCAGAGAATTGCAGGAAAAAGTCATCGGTTTCAAAGGCGACGAAGTGGTTTATATGTCGGTCGGCGACGGTACGACGAGCGAAGGCGAATGGTGGGAAGCTCTGAACACGGCTTGCAACTTAAAACTGCCCGTGATTTTTGTCGTTGAAGATAATGGCTACGCGATTTCCACGCCGGTCGAGGTTAGCACGGCGGGCGGTGATATTTCCAAATTGGTTGCCGGTTTTCCGAATCTTTTTATGCAAAAATGCGACGGCACAAATGTGCTTGAAAGTTATGAAACTTTTACGAAAGCCGTCGAATTCTGTCGTGCGAGAAAAGGCGCAGCATTTGTCCACGCAAAAGTGATTCGCCCGTATTCACACAGTTTATCCGACGACGAAAAGTTGTATCGTCCTGAAGAAGAACGACAGCGAGACGCGGAGATTGATCCGATAAAAACTTTTGCCGAATTTTTAATGACTGAAGGCATCGCCTCGTCGGAAGATTTGGAGAGCTTGCGCAAAATTGTTGACGCGGAAATCAACGAAGCCGCCGACATTGCCATTGCCACGCCGCAGCCCGCGCCTGAAAGCGCTCTGCGAAATATTTTTTCGCCTGACATCGACCCGACATCGAAAGATTTTGACACCGAAGAAAGCGCGGAACTTTCAGGCAATGCGGGAACGATGGTTGACCTAATCAATCGTTGTATGCACGAGGAAATGGAGCGCGACGTTTCAATCGTCGTTTTTGGCGAAGACGTGGCAGACCTTTCGCGCGAAGAACATCTGGAAACCGTCAAAGGCAAAGGCGGCGTGTTCAAAGTGACGGCAAATCTGCAGCGCAAATTCGGCTCGGCGCGTGTTTTTAATTCGCCGCTGGCGGAAGCCAACATCATCGGACGTGCTGTCGGAATGTCGATTCGCGGACTGAAACCAGTGGTCGAGATTCAATTTTTCGATTATATTTTTCCGGCATTTCACCAAATCAGAAATGAAGTCGCGGTCACGCGCTGGCGCTCGGACGGCGACACAAAATGCCCGTTGGTGATGCGCGTTCCGGTCGGCGGATATTTAAAAGGCGGCGCGGTTTATCACTCGCAATCCGGCACGACACTTTTCGCTCACACGCCCGGACTTCTTATTGCGTATCCGTCAAACGCTCTCGACGCAAACGGACTTCTGAGAACTTCGATTCGCTGCGACGACCCGGTTTTATTTCTTGAACACAAACATCTCTACCGGCAGGTTTATAATAAATCGCAGTATCCGTCGTCGGAATTTATGATTCCGT
>JACCRD010000259.1 GCA_013813755.1 Acidobacteriota bacterium
CGGCGGTGACAGCTGTTTTTCTGCCGATGTGCGAAAATCTTTTTGGGATTTTAACCGACGTCAAATTGCTTGAATTATCAAATGCTGATTTGCCTGCTCTGGGACAACTCGCACTGCGTGCGCCCGGCACAAATCAACATTCGCACGCCGTCGGTCAGCTTGCGGAAGAAGCCTGCCGGGTAGTCGGGGCAAACGGACTACTGACGCGAATTGGCGCTCTCTACCACGACATTGGGAAAACCGCTGCGCCCGAACATTTTGTTGAAAACCAGTCAGGGAAAAACCCGCACGACCGCCTCCGACCGGCGCAAAGCGCGAAAATAATTATTAGTCACGTAACTTACGGGACAAAGCTTGGCAGGGAAATGAATTTGCCGTCGCGAATAATTGATTTTATTTCGCAACACCACGGAACTCGCACGCTGCATTATTTCTTGGAAAAAGCTCAGACCGAAGCGAGGGATGTCGAAGAAGTGCAGGAAAGTGATTTTCGTTATCCGGGACCGAAGCCGCAATTTAAGGAAGCCGCGATTATGATGATTGCCGACAGCTGCGAGGCGGCGGCGCGTTCTCTGTCCGAGCCGACACCAGAAAATATTCGGTATATCGTTAACAAAATTATCGACGCGATTTTGAGCGATGATCAATTGGACGAGTGCGATCTAACTTTACGCGAATTATCGCAAATCCGCGAATCAATGATTAAATCCCTGGTCGCAATCTATCATTCACGAGTTGATTATCCAGGTTACATTCCGCCGGGTTCAATTCAAAAATTGATTATGTCCGCTGAAGAGGACAGCCCGGAATTTGGAATGCGCTTTAAAAATCCGGCTGACATTCCCATTAGCCGGGGCGGCGAAGTCGAAGACGAAGCGATTAGCGCCTTAAATCAACCAAACATTGATTCAGAAGCCGCTGTCAGCACGGTAAAATAACAAAATTTTAGAAATCGAATGCTACATTAAACTGATTTCGCGTGCTAAATTAGCTCTGAAAAAATGGTATTGTTTGTCCGAACATTACAGCTTATTAAATTTAAAGAGAAAAACGGGTGAATATCACATTGTCTGTCAAAGATCGGATATTCACCCAAAAACAAAATACTTTTTAAATTATTTTTGACTTTTATTGATTGTTTCTTTTAATTCCTTTCCCGGCTTAAAATAAGCCACACGTTTGGCTGGAATATCGACGGCTTCACCGGTTTTCGGATTGCGCCCTTTTCTCGCATCACGTTCACGAATTCTGAAACTGCCGAACCCGCGTAATTCAATTTTTTCGCCTTTGTTAAGACTTCCGATAATACTCTCGAATATAATTTCGACTAATTGTTCGGCATCTTTCTTGGTCATATCAGCTTCTTTTGCAACTGTTTCAACCAAATTTGCTTTTGTCATTTATCTTTTCCTCATTTTATTTCAGGATGTCATTAACAAAGCTTAGCTGTTAGCTGTTTTTTCATCAGGATTTTCGCTGGAACTTTCGCTCGATGCCGTTTCAGAATCTGACGAATTCGTTGAATCGTGATCTTCGACTAATGCCGTTTCAGCTTTTGTCTGCACGCTTTCGGAAGATTCAGCTGTTGCCGCATTGGTCAAAGAATTTTCTTCGGCGGTTTCGGCTTTTTCGTCTCGGGAATTAACTGTTACTGAGTTTTCAGATTCAGACGTATCATCGGAATCTGTCGTATCAGACGTTTGCGATTGATTGACAGTATTATTTTCGTCAGCTGCTATTGCATTTTCATTTGAAGATTCGACATTGTCTTCATCCTTAATCTCAATATTTTCATTTTGAGTAGAGGCAGAATCATTTTGATTATCGCCCGCATCTGATTCGACGGCTTCAGCTGAATCAAATGAAGTGTCAGAATCAACGGCTTCGAAACTGTCATCAATAGAATCAGATAAATCTTCGTCGTCCAAGTCTTCTCCAAAATCTTCATTAAGAGCTTTTTCCTCAGCCTTCAAAGCTTTTCTTTCTTTTTTGGATAACTTGGATTCTTCTTTTGTTTTATCTTCAACCGGAGTTCCTCCTCCGCGTTTCAGATTCATCAGTTCGCCGAGCGAAGTCATTCCGCCTTTAGCTTCTGAAGAATAACTTTTTGTATCGATTGGTGCTTCTTCTTCTTTTCCGACTGCTCTGGCAGAGAGTCCGATTTTTTGCACATCGTGTTCAATGCGGAGAATTTTAAAGTCCATCTCCTGACCAATTGAAACTACATCTTCCGGTTTTTCGACTCGTTCATCAGAAAGCTCGGAAATATGACACAAGCCTTCGAGCTCTTCACCGAGTTGGACAAATACGCCAAAACCGGCAAATCTCGAAACTTTTCCTTTGACCACGTCGCCGACTCGGTGCGAAGTAATAAAAGTTTCCCAGACGCTCGGCGTTAATTCTTTAATCGACAGCGAAAGTCTATGTCCCTGTGTATCGATGCTGGTAACGACTGCTTCAACTTCCTGATCTTTGCGCAAAACATCTTTCGGGTGTTTGATTTTTTTTGACCAGGAAATATCAGAAATATGGACTAGACCGTCAACGCCTTCTTCTAATTCAACAAACGCGCCGAAGTCAGTTAAATTTCTGACTTTGCCCTTGACGGTTGAACCAACTCGATAACGCTGACCGATTGTTTCCCAGGGGTTAACCTGAAGTTGTTTCATTCCAAGGCTGATCCGGCGTTCGTTGGTGTCGATTCCCAAAACCTGAACTTCAACTTCTTCATCCGGATTCAAAAGTTTTCGAGGACTTTTCGAGCGTTTCGACCAGGACATTTCAGAGACGTGAACTAAACCTTCGACGCCCGGTTCAAGTTCGATAAAAGCGCCGTAATCGGTAACGCTTGAAACCTTGCCGCTCACTTTTGAATCCAGCGGATAAACTTCCATTACTGTTGACCACGGATCAGATAAAAGTTGTTTAAAGCCAAGTGAAACCTTTTCCTTTTCGCGGTCAAGTTTTAAAACTTTAACCTGAATATTGTCGTTAACCTTAAATTGTTCGTTTGGATTGAGCAGCCTGCCCCACGACATATCAGTTACGTGAAGAAGCCCGTCAATGCCGCCGATATCAACAAACGCTCCGTATTCGGTGAGGTTTTTAACCGTTCCGTCAACAATATACCCTTCTTCGATTTGACCCAGAGTTTCGGCTTTATGTTTATTGATCACTTCGTCGGTCAGAGCTTTGCGGGAAAGAACGATGTTATTTCGTTTACGGCTGAATTTTATAATCCTGGTTTCAATTTCCTGACCTTTAAATGAATCAAGGTTACGAATCGGGCGGGAGTCAACCTGTGAACCGGGAAGAAATGCTTCCACGCCGTTGAGGTCAACGCGCAAACCGCCTTTGGTTTTGTCAATAACGAAACCCGTAATCGGAACTTCATCATTAAACGCAGTCTCGATCACGTCCCAGGCTTTTCGGTTGAGCGCGTCCATCCGGGAAAGCAGCGGTGGCGCGTCGCCCGAGTGAATGCTGCGAATGACAACTTCGACATCATCGCCTTTTTTAACATTTATCTCGCCGTCGGGCGAAGTAAATTCCTCGATATCGATGATGCCTTCTGATTTATAACCAAAATCAACCAGAACTCCGCGGTCAGAGATGCCGACAATTTTTCCTTCAACCAATTCACCTGAATGATAAATTGTCTGTTCCTGTTCAAACTCCTGAAGAATCGCGCCAAAATCCATTTCAGATGAACTTTGCGATTCGTCAGACACTGTTTGAGCATCCTGTGTAGATGAAGCTTCTTCCGATGTTTCCGCACCGGAATTTTCCGTGATTGTTTGTTCGTTGACCGAAGTTTCAATATTTGTTGATTCTTCAGTGTTGTTAATAACCTCGTTTACCATTATAAATTATCTTGATTTCCCTTATATTAAAGTAGCTGTTAAATTGAAGCGCTCGTCATTTTATCTAAAAAAGTGGAACAAATGAAATAAAAATTGATAAAAACCTGCGAAAAAATTCACCGGACGCTACTAACGAAAACTAATAAAATATTTTCAGAAAATAATCTGAAAATATTTTTCGTAGTAAAATGGAGCATAATTTTTTTTGCTTGGCTTCTGTCTTTCAAGTATTTGATTAGATAAAACTAAAATCTACACGTCGAGGTGTTTATCTGTCAAGACAATAAGTAATAAAAGCGCGATAAATGAGCAATTTGTCAGCAAATAGCGAACGGTTTAAAAGAGAAATTGCCTGACGGTCAAAAAAATTCAAAATTACGAACTCAAATTCGCCTTCAGTTAAATATTTAAGGCGTAAAAATCGTTTTTTGCCTACGGGATGTTTTTTTACCAAAAGGTTTTTGAGAAAATCCGTGCAATTTATAAATTTAAGCAGATTGTTGACAATGGACAGTTGAAGTTTTGCAACGTAAAATTAAAGTTTTGGAACTGGAGCAGTAAATGAATAAAGCAGGAAAAATAGTTTCATTCAATCCGCCGTATGCGATTCCGGGCGGTGAAATAATAATTGAGTGCGAGAATTTCAAAATTGACAGCGAAAATGATTTTGGGTGTTTTTTTAACGGACAAGCCGCCAAATTAATTGGCGCTTCTGCAAACCGCGTTCTGGCGATTATCCCTAACAATCTCGAGACGACTGAAGTTCAAGTTCATCTTGAAAACGGCGGTGAAAGAAGTTCTTCCAAAAGCATTATTGTCGGACGAAAAGTAGCCGGCGAAATGCATATGGTTGCTAATCCGGCGGTTGATCCAAGTGACAATTCGATAATTTTAACTCGTTCCGGTTCACGCGGGCAGCAGCTTCCGGCAACTCTGTTTCGCTTAAGCGCCGACGGAATTCTTGAAGAGATGACTGCCGAAGTAATGAATCCGACGGGTATCGCTTTTAATAAAAATCAACTTTATGTAACGGCGCGTGCTGACGGAGAAGTCTGCCGGATTACGGGTGATGAAGAAGTCCTGCCGTATGCCTCGGACTTGGGTATCGCTACCGGGCTGGCTTTCGATGAGAGCGGCGTAATGTTTGTCGGCGACCGAAGCGGAACGATTTATAAAGTTTTTGATTATGGAAACTCCGAAACATTCGCCGTGATAGAACCTTCGGTTTCAGCTTATCATTTAGCCTTTGGACCGGATGAACAGCTTTACGTAACGGCTCCGGGTTTGTCGAGTTTTGATGCCGTCTATAAAATCGGAAAAGACGGATTCGAGGAAATTTATTATCGCGGTTTGGGAAGACCGCAGGGATTGGCTTTTGACACGGAAGGCAATCTTTATGTGGCGGCTTGTATTGAAGCCAGACACGGCATTGTCAAAATTTCAAACGGCGGAGAAAAGGCTGAAATATTTGTCGCGGGAATGAATGTGGTCGGAATTTGTTTTACAAGAAACGGAGAAATGATTGTCGCCACCAACGACTCGGTTTTTAGTTTGCCTCTGGAAATTTACGGAACGCTTCTGGATTAAAAACAATTGTTTAAAACAAAAAAAGGCTTAGACGAAAATCTAAGCCTTTTTTTGTTTTGCCAGAAAATTACTGAGGTGTCGGCGTTGGATTTGGTTCACTTCCGCGTTTTTTGAGCTGCGGCGGGGCTTCATCTTTTTTATCAGAACTCGATTCACCGGATTCGGTTGAATCGGCTTCTGGCTGACGACGTTTAAGAGTTGGTTTTCCGGGTTCGCCTTCGTCGAAATCGCCGCTCACCAGAGCTTTGGAATTTGTCAGACGCATCAGATGTGCTTTGACGCGCTGGAATTCGGAAGTACTGATAACGTATTCTTCCTGTTCGGGAAAACGCGCCACCAATGCCAAACTCGAATCTCTTCGTTGGATTGACTGCGGATGCGATGAAAAAAGTTTGGCTAAAGAACCTGGTTTTTTCTTATTTTTGGAAGCGAGCTTTTCAAACATCGTGGACATTGCCGTCGGGTCGTAACCTGCGGCATACAAATATTGAACGCCTAATTTATCAGCTTCTACTTCGGCGCCGCGCGAGAATTTAAGCATTGCCAGACCGCCCAGGATTCCGCCGCCGTTTTGCAAAACAGTGCTGGCAATCGGACCGCCTAAGATCATCCCGGCAAGCATTCCGTAATTCATCAAAGTTCCTTTACCTTGATTTTCCATCGCGTGGCGCGCGGCGACGTGAGCGATTTCGTGTGCCATCACACCTGCCAGTTC
>JACCRD010000004.1 GCA_013813755.1 Acidobacteriota bacterium
AAGATATTTTAGAAGATCTAGACCAAGCTCTTAGTTAGTGTGAATTGGTAATTGAAAGAACTCGCCACTTAACATTTACCACTTAACACTTAACACTATTTATGATTGTTGAAACACACGCTACATCACACGTCGGGCGAGTTCGCCGCGGCAACGAAGATAATTATCTTCTACTTTCCGTGGCGGACGCAAAAACCTGGACATCTTCCCAGGATGCCAATGACTTTATCGTCGAATCGCAAAAATTTGAAGTTAATGCTGACGGAGTTATTTTGGCTGTCTCAGACGGGATGGGCGGCGCGTTAGCAGGTGAGGTCGCCAGCAAAATGGCGGTTGACACGATAAGCCGGGTGTTTTTGGACGAAGACCCGGAAAAGACTCTGACACCCGATATCGACGATTCTTCGTTAGTTGGAAAACTATATGAGGCAACGCTTTACGCCAATCATTTGATTCATCAGAAGGGTCGCGCCGACGCGCAATTTGCCGGAATGGGCGCGACATTTACAAGCGTCGGCATCACCCCCGAAGCGATCGATTTGATTCAGGTTGGCGACAGCCGCACTTATCTGATTCGCGGCGAACAGATTCATCAAATAACCAAAGATCAATCGCTGGTTCAGCAATTGATCGACGCGCAGCAAATTTTGCCTGAAGAAGCAGAAACTCACACGCTTAAAAATGTCATCCTGCAAGCGCTCGGCGCGCAAAAGGAAATTTATCCGGTGTCTTCGCGGCTCATTCCCCAGCGCGGAGATATTTTGCTACTGTGCAGCGATGGGTTATCAAATAAAATCAATGCCCCTGCGATGCAAAAAATTGTGCGCAATAATATCAATCAACTGCAAATAGCGGCGGCTGAATTGATTAAAAAAGCGAATATCAACGGCGGGGAAGATAATATTACTTTAATTTTAGCGAAACTTACCGGCGATAGTTTGCCTGAAGCAACCGAAGAGGCGATAAAATTAGAAACTCTGGATTTAGGGAATATCCACGATACGGCAGACCAAAACTTAATAGAAACCTTGTAAAGGCAAACACGAGCAAAAAAAAGTTATAAAAACAAAAATGGATTTATTAGGCGTTTCCCTGTGCGTTTTATCTTTTTACTTTTCTTCTCTCCATTCAGGAAGTTTCTTTGAATCTTCAGTTTTTTGAACATAAATCGAAGAGCCTTTGACACGCACGACTTCTACTTTTTCGCCCTCAATCAAAGGTACTTCACTCTCAATTGGGAAAGCCGTCCACGTCGAGCCATAAACTTTAACCGCACCTTCGTTTAACGCGCCCTGACTGGCAATGATTACCGTTCCGATCTGCCCCGGTAGAGAATCCATTCCCATTTTTATCGAATCTTCTTCAGACTGAGCAAAATATTTGGCAAAAATTGTCCGCGACATTGCGGTTAGAGCAATGGAAACTGTTGCAAAAATCAAAAATTGCCAAGTAAAGCCGAGTCCAATCCACCCGGCGAGAGCCGCAACAAACGCCCCTATTCCAAACCAAAGCAGGACAAAGCTGAGCGTAAAAATTTCAGCAACGATTAAAACGACGCCCAAAACAACCCACAAAATCCACGCCAACTGCTCCATTTAATTTCCTTAAAAAAACATTTTTGTCTTTCAGAATTGAATTATATATCAATTCTTTATTTTATAATTCTTTAATTTTTTTGTTTGCTACAAATTTATTTTGAACTTCATCTTTGAACTTAAAACAGACACGTGCTAATCTCTTTTTCGTGCTTGGGTGGCGGAATTGGTAGACGCACAGGACTTAAAATCCTGTGTCCGTAAGGGCGTGCGGGTTCGATTCCCGCCCTAAGCACCATCTACAAATTAATATTTGAGTTAAAAAGCCCAGATTCGTTTGAGGTTTTTTTTCTTTGCGGAAGGGAAATTTTAACGTCTATGATGACGGCACAACTTTTGCCATCAATTTAGTTTGAATGAGGTGTTCAGTGAATATGAATAAATTTTCGTTGCAAATTTTGTTGCTATTGTTTCTAACTATAACCCCTTTCAGCAATCCGCAGGCTCAGAGCCGAGTTGACAATATTTTGATTAACGAAGCTGAAAGAATTACCCGCGATACTTTTACTTTCTCGACGGAAACGCCGAGGGGAGCGCACGTTTTCGCGGTTAATAAACCGACTTCTAAAATGCTCAACTCAATCGATGCCGGTTTGGCTGATTTATTTACGGTTGCGCTCCGCAATAATTATTCGAAGCGGCTTAATTATTCTGACTATACGATTTTTATTGCGAAAGCTGACCGAGGGAAAAATAACGCTAACCAATATTCACCCGATATTGCAATCGGCGCGGCTCAGTATGCGGGAAGCGTCTATGACCAGGGCGGTTTTATATATGCCGCCGGAATGGTTCTGGCGTTTAATCCGTGCGCTTTTGTGATTGCCGAACATACCAAAGATTTTCAGCGTGTGTCAGAAGTGGTTCGCTTTGAAGGCGAACACCTTGTTCTGTACCATAACCATCGAAAACATTACAACAAAACCGCCGATCACAGTCAGGGCGGTGGACATCCGATTCTGCAATAAAATTTAAGATTGTAACTTTAAAGCTTAGAATTTTGCGCTTTGACTTTGGAATCTCCACATCCGATTTCGTGCATCTCATAGACCATATTGTAAATGAACATTGATATGCAGACGGTAAAGTTCAGGTGAAATGCGACGATATAATGTAAACACATCAATTTCGACTTTTTTTATTTCGTGGCACATTCATTGCAATTAAGATTCGCGGATGTCGTAGTTTGATAAAATTCGCGAAGATGGAGGTCAGCTATGAACTTTTGGATTTCAACTACCAAAGTCTTTGCGTTTTTTCTTTTGTTCTTTGTCAGCTTCGTTTCGGCAAATGCCCAAACAGAGACCAGCATTTATCAACTTTCGAGCGGAACAAAAATTCGTGTCAAAATGGACAACGAAATTAACTCAAAGGTTTCCAGCGAAAAAGATACGTTCACCGCAATAATTGTTGAGTCGGCGACCCAACGACAAGCAGCTCTCTTGCCGCCTGGAACAGTTTTTGAAGGTGTTGTCACGAAAGTTAAGCGTGCTGCTTTGAACGGGAAACACGGAAAATTAATTGTTTTATTCAATTTGATGCGACTGCCAAACGGTGAAAAAAGAAAAATTGAAGGTGTTTTGAATAACGAACTTGAAGCGGAATCGACAACGACCGCAAAGATTTTAACAATCGCCGGCGGAACTGCGCTTGGAACAGTTTTAGGCGCTTCGTCCAAAGCAAATAAAGGAGCGTTGATTGGCGCGGGAATTGGTTTTGGCGCGGGAACCGGCATCGTTTTTTTGAGGAAAGGCAAAGAAGTCGGTATCAAATCGGACGAAGAATTTGAAATTAAATTAACAAAAGACGTAACTTTGCCAATCGAAGATTTCTGATAGAAAGTTTATAAGTTTGGTCGTTGGCGAGAGAGCTTATGCGACCATTTAAAAAGCCTGATGCGAAGGGGAGAGCGCGTCAGGCTTTTTGTTTTTTGTTTAAAAAATATACTTTATCGTGTTTGCCGTCAAAGTATCAGCCGTGATAAAACAAGGTCTTAACGCTTTATCTCGAAAGACTTTTATTTTTTAAACAGGAAGGTATAAAAATGGCTGGACGAAATAAAATTACAGTAGTTGGCGCCGGAAATGTCGGAGCGACCGCCGCGCACTGGATTGCAAGTAAAGAATTGGCAGACGTTGTTTTAATCGACATTGTCGAGGGAACGCCGCAGGGAAAATCCCTTGATTTGGCGCAGTCGGCTCCGATTGACGGTTTTGACGTAAATTTAAAAGGTGTAAATTCCTACGAAGAGTCAAAAGACTCGGATGTCATAATAATCACCGCCGGACTTCCGCGAAAGCCCGGTATGAGCCGCGATGACCTCTTAAAAACCAACGCCGATATTGTCGGCAAAGTAACGGACGAAGTCGTCAAGTATTCGCCGAACGCATTTATTATCGTCGTTTCAAATCCGCTTGACGCAATGACGCAGGTTGCTTATAAGCGTTCGGGATTCCCGAAAAATCGCGTACTTGGAATGGCTGGCGTTTTGGATTCGGCGCGGATGCGTTGTTTTCTTGCCGAAGCTCTGGAAGTCTCGGTCGAAAATGTGACCGCTTTTGTCCTCGGCGGACACGGCGACACGATGGTTCCGCTTCCGCGTTATTCAACCTGCGCGGGCATTCCCGTCACAGAGCTTTTGCCGAAAGAAAAAATTGACGAAATTGTTAAACGAACGGCGAATGGCGGCGCGGAAATTGTAGGACTTCTGAAAACAGGCTCGGCTTTTTACGCGCCTTCGCTCGCAGCGGTCGAAATGGCAGAAGCGATTTTAAAAGATAAAAAGAAAATTCTGCCCTGCGCCGTCCTTTTAGAAGGTGAATACGGAATTAATAATTTATTTGTCGGTGTTCCGTGCAAACTTGGAAAAGAGGGCGTTGAACAAATTATCGAGATTTCGCTGACTAACGACGAACGCGCCGCTCTACAAAAAAGTGCCGGTTCGGTTCAGGAATTAATTGATATTCTTGGTGTTTAACTAATTGCAAAAATTTTTCCGGTAACCTTGTAAATGCCGGAAATTTTAATAATTAAATAATTCGTTCTTGAAAATAAGAAGAAAGGACAAGTAGTGCTTGCCATTCTTCTTATTTTTTAAGATTTATTTTCGCAGCCAACCAAACAAAGCGTTAATTGTGACATCGCGGTTAGTTTCGTAAATCGCGCGGGTTAAAGGAATACTCATTGGACAAACCTGCACGCAGTTTTGAGCGTTTCCGCAATTAGTAATACCGTCATCACCAACTAAGCCTTCGAGCCGCGCATCGATATCAGCCTTGCCCGTCGGATGCATATTAAATAACTTCGCCTGGGCAATCGCTTGCGGTCCGATATAATTATCGTCGTGATACTGCGGACACGCCTCCAGACAGCAGCCGCACGTCATACAGCGCGAATACGCATAACGTTCCTGCTGAACTTCCTGCGTCATTGTCGGACCCGGACCAAGACTGTGCGTGCCGTCGAGTTCAACCCAGGCGTGAACCTGTTTCAGATGGTCAAACATTTTTGTCCGGTCAACCTGCAAATCACGCACATTCGGAAACTTTGACATCGGTTCAAGAGTTATTTTATTTCCGCCGCTCGCCAAAAGCAGATCGTCAATAAGCGCCGAACACGATTGCCGGACGCGTCCGTTGATGACCATCGTGCAGGTGCCGCAAACCTGTTCGAGACAACTCATACTCCAAACAGGGGGCGTTGTTTGTTTGCCTTCTTTAGTGACCGGGTTTTTGCGAATCTCTATCAGCGCGGAAATCACATTTAAGCTCTTGCGATAAGGAATTTCAAATGTTTCCGTATATTGCGCCGCGCCGAGTTTTTCGCGACGCGAAACGCGAAACTCAATTGTTTTCGGCGGATTCGTTAAACGCTTTTTTTCCTGATGTCCATTTGTTTCGCTCATAAAATTTCTTCCCGTTCAAATTTGACTAAATCGTAAATTTCGCTTGTACGCAACGTAGCGCCAACTGCCTGACATTTTATCGTTCGTCTGTTTGTTTACCGCCAGCAGCGTCAATATCTTTTCCTTGCTCGGCGCGTGTTTCGGCTTCGGTTTCCGGGTCAATTAATTCGCCCTTTTTTTGGCTCCAAATCTTTGCCCCGCTTAAATTTTCCGGCTTTTGGTCGTAACCGGCTTCGGATATTTGCTCCGCTCCATCTTTGACGGGCAGCCCCGACGCAGCGGCTTGCGAGGCTATTTCCAATGTTTCCGTCGATTGCTTCCCTTCTTCCTTTTTAGTGCCTTTGGAATAATCGCGTTTGCGCGGCTCGATCAAACCAAAATCAACCGCTTCATAGCTTAAAATCGGCGACTCGCTCGACCATTCGTCAATCGTCGTTTTCATAAACTTTTCGTCGTTGCGGTCTGGAAAATCCGGTTTGTAATGCGCGCCGCGTGATTCGTCGCGGGCAAGCGCACCCAACGTGATTACGCGGGCGAGTTCCAGCATATTTTTTAATTGCCTGGCGTGCGGAACGGCTTGCGTCGCCCACAAATTTGAATCGTTGATCGAAATGCGCTTAAAACGGTCCTGCAGTTCGAGCAGTTTTTCATCCGTTGCCTTCAGACGGTCGTTATAACGGACAACCGTGACGTTATCGGTCATCCATTTGCCCATTTCATCGTGTAGTTTATATTGATTTTCGCCACCGCTCTGGCTGATTAAATCGAGATTTATTTGTTGTTGTTTTTTCAGTTCAGATTCGTGAATGCCGTTTGATTCTGAATTTCCGCGCTCGACATTTTTGGCATAATCAATCGCCGAAGGCGCGGCAACAAAACCGCCGTAAACACAGGAAACTAACGAGTTTGCGCCGAGACGATTCGCGCCGTGAATCGAGTAATCGCATTCGCCTGCCGCGAAAAGTCCGGGAATATTTGTCTTCTGGTCAAAATCAACCCACAAGCCGCCCATCGAGTAATGAACTCCGGGGAAAATCCGCATCGGCACGTGGCGCGGATCATCGCCAACGAACATTTCGTAAATTTCAAGAATTGCGCCGAGTTTTCGGTCGAGCGTTTCAGCTGGAATGTGCGTCAAATCAAGATAAACCTGATTCTCGCCGTTCACGCCGTGACCTTCGATACAAACCTGAAAAATTTCGCGCGTTGCAATATCGCGCGGCACAAGATTTCCGTAAGCCGGATATTTTTCTTCGAGAAAATAGCGTCGGTCGGCTTCGGGAATATCTTTTGCCGTCCGCGTGTCCTTCGGATTGCGCGGAACCCAGACCCGTCCGCCTTCGCCGCGTGCCGACTCCGACATTAAACGCAGTTTATCTTCGCCCGGAATTGAAGTCGGATGAACCTGTATAAATTCGCCGTTCGCGTATTTCGCGCCCTGTTGGTAACAAGCCGAGACTGCGCTTCCCGTGCAAACCATCGAATTTGTAGATTTTCCGAAAATTAATCCGGGTCCGCCCGTCGCCATAATTACAGCGTCGGCGTTAAAAGCTTTAAGCTCCAGCGTTTGCAGATTCATCGCAATCAGACCGCGGCAGACTTGATGATCGTCTAAAACTAAAGACAACATTTCCCAGCCTTCATATTTGTCAACTTTTCCTTCGGATTCAAAACGCCTTACTTGTTCATCAAGCGCGTAAAGAAGCTGCTGCCCGGTTGAGGCGCCAGCAAATGCAGTGCGGTGATGAAGCGTTCCGCCGAACCTTCGAAAATCGAGCAGTCCTTCTTTCGTGCGCGAGAACGGAACGCCCATTCTGTCAAACAGATAAATAATATCCGGAGCCATTTCGCACATTTTTTGGACAGGCGGTTGATTTGCCAGAAAATCTCCGCCGTAAACCGTATCGTCAAAGTGTTTGAATGGCGAATCGCCCTCACCCTTGGTGTTAACCGCGCCGTTAATTCCGCCCTGCGCGCAAACCGAATGTGAACGTTTGACCGGAACGACCGAAAGCAAATCTACGTCATGTCCGGCTTCGGCAATCTTCAACGTTGCCGCAAGCCCAGCGAGCCCGCCGCCGACGACCGCTATTTTTAATCTGTTACTTGTTGCCATAATTTTTTGATCTAGAGTTTATATTTATTTTTCAAACGCCAACGCACGACTATTAAATTCTAAAACTTTTGCGGTTTAACGATTTCATTTTTTTCAACTTGTTCGCAAAATGCTCTCGGGAGCAAACCGCACGGCTCAATAAACGCAACCGCCGCGTTTATTCCGACTATTGATAATAAAATGGACAAACCAACGCTGCCATAGAGCGCGTATCTTTGCGCTTTTTCGCCAATGACAATTCCCCAATCAACCGCAAACAAAAAGAATCCATAAGCCAGATGCCAGGCAGTTGCGGTCACGCCTAAAATATAAAAAATTAAAATCCAGATGTTTTTAAATTCCGCAGCGACAATGGCAAAAGCTCTGTCCGCATTGCCCGCAACCGGATTTCCATAAGATTCTAAGCCGGGAATTAAACCGAAACGCAAATTTGCCAGATGGAAAATAAGGAAAAAGAACAGAAAAATTCCTGTCACGCGCTGAAATACATAAAACCAGTTGCGCCCGTAACCGTAGTTAGAAACATTATTCCGCGCTTCCGCCGAAATGAAAATTCCGTAAATCGAATGAAAGAGAAGCGGCAGGAAGATACCGCCTATTTCAACAAATAATAGATAAGGAATGTGATGAATATCAGCAACGGAGTCATTAAAAACCTGGTCGCCGCTCATCGATTTTGAATTTGTGAACAGATGCACGAAATAGAAAGTTCCAAGCGGTACAATTCCTGTTATCTGATGCAATTTACGCATCAAAAAGGTTTTGCTGATTTTAATCGCCATTTGACTAAGCCTCTTTATTAACAAGAATTTTAAGTGCGGAAAAGTCCATATTATATTTGGCAAATCGCTTTAAACGCAAATATTTCGCCGCACTTTTTTACTGTTTTAATTTGTCAATTTCTACAATTTGTATATTACTCTCTCTTAAAAATAAGATAAAATGAATTCTCTTGCACAAATTGTGTAGAAAAACTTATTATTAAACTGTAAGTGTAAATTTGTATGTAGTAAATGAGAAATGCTGCTTTCAATTATCACTTGCCATTTACTGTTTACAAATTAAGAAAATGCACATCGAAACATTAAAAATATTTTGCGACCTGGTTGAAATGCAAAGTTTTTCGCTTGCCGCCGAGCGCAATTTTGTCACGCAATCCGCTGTCAGCCAACAGGTTCGAACACTTGAAGAAAAATTCAAACGTCGTCTGCTCGAACGGGTCAGAGGCAGACGCGAAGTGCGCCTAACGCCTGCCGGAGAAGTTTTTTATCGTGAATCGAAAAACGTTCTGGCAAGTTACGACCAATTAAATGAAGGAATGAGCGGACTCGTCGGGAAAATCAGCGGTACCGTCAAAGTCGCTACCGTTTACAGCGTCGGTTTGCACGAACTGCCGCCAAAAGTGCGCGAATTTATGTCAAAATTCCCTGCCGCAAAAATTGATCTTGAATATTCCCGAACGACGCGCGTGGTTCGAGATGTCATAAACGGCACGGTTGAACTCGGTGTCGTAGCCTTCCCCGAACCCAAACGCGGGTTGACGATTGTGCTGATGGCGAGCGACCGTCTGGTTTTAATCTGCCCGCCCGAACACGAATTTGCAGAGCGCGAACAAATCAAAGTAACGGAATTAAAAGATCGTGATTTTGTGCTTTTCGAGCGCGACATTCCGACGCGCAAGGCAACCGATAAAATTTTGAAATCCTACGGCGTAGACATCCGCAAAGTTGCCGAGTTTGACAACATCGAAACAATCAAACGCTCGGTCGAAGTCGGTTTTGGACTGGCGATTGTGCCGCATCCGTCAGTAATGGACGAAGAAAAAAATGGTCAATTATGCGTCGCCCAACTTGCCGAAAAAGATTGGGTCCGCCCCGTCGGCGTTGTTTACCGCACTGACCGAACGCTTTCAATTGCCGCAAAGAAATTTGTCCAGCTGCTGGAAAATAAGCCATAGTAATAATAAAACCAACAGCTTTCAAACAACATCGACTAAAAAAATATCTTGACACTAAAGAAATAAAAGAGTAAAAGTTTGACGTTAGCTATTCAAATCATTTAAGGAGAAAGAGATGGCAACTTCAAAAACAAACAAACCTTCTTCAAAATCATCAATTACAACCAAAAAGTCTGCGCCGGATAAAAGTTCCG
>JACCRD010000027.1 GCA_013813755.1 Acidobacteriota bacterium
CTGTCACCCGCTACGTCAATAGCTTGGATGTTCAACTGCGCACTCGTCTGCAAAGAAAAAACAAACATGCTCGCGCAAAGGCACAGGAAAGTGTGTAATCTTTTTTTCATTTCTAAATCCTCCAAAAAATTTCAACATGAGTTGTTTGAATCTTTTACCGCGCAGTAAACTTTCCTTATTTTATAAGTAAAGATAGAGAAAATTGATTGTGAAAATTCTACTCCAAAACAATCTTTGCAACCAAACAAAAATAACAAAAGAAAGGCGCTCGCAACATTAATTATCAGGGCTTCAATAATTGACAACTAAATAAGCCAAACTTTCATAATCAGAATCTTATTTTTGTTTTATTTGAAGTACAAAAGCATTAGTTTCAAATAATAAAAGGCGAACAAACATGTTCGCCTTTTATTATTGATTATTGGTGGGTCGTGCTGGTATCGAACCAGCGACCCGCGGATTACTTACCACACTGACTTTCGCCAGCCGCTATAAGTTATAGCGTTGTAGTCTGGACTATCTCATCACCCACAGCCGAAACTGTTTGGGTGTGCGGCGTATAGTCTCTGAGGGCTTTCCTAAAATTCAGAGTTAGAATTTTAAGGTTGCCTGCTGATTGCCCAATCTTCAAAATTTTCACGATGAAAGTCGTATTTGAAGCTCTCAGGACTTCCCAGCATACAGCTGCATTTTCATTTCATTGTTTCCAATGAACGCTCCTATTTCATAGAACAAGAGTCCGCTGCTCTACCAACTGAGCTAACGACCCAAACTTACAGAGACGAATTATAACAACTTTGAAATTCAATGTCCAAAAAATGTCTGGTTGACAAAAATATTGTTGTTTGCGCGTTCACTGTTTGGAAAAAGTTACAGTTAAAGAGAAAATAAAAACGAAATGAAAGAATGTCCAAATTGTGAGCGGTGTTTCTCAGACGACGTTAATTTTTGTCCGCACGACCAAACTCAAATTCGCGTGAGTCTGCCCGGAGACAAACTTCTGGCGAATCGCTATTTGCTTGAAAAACGAATCGGGCGCGGTGCGATGGGACAGGTTTATTTGGCGAGAGATCAAAATTTGGGAACCCGAAGAGTGGCGGTTAAAACCGTCCGGCAGGATATTCTGAGCAGCGAAGATTTACAGGAAGGCGAAGCTATCGCGCGATTCGAACGCGAAGCGATGTCCGCCGCCTCGATTTCTCATCCGCACGTCGTTGATGTCACCAATTTCGGCAAAACATCTGATGGCGTTTTCTTTTTGGTGATGGAATACGTTGAAGGCGAAACTCTGCATCGGCTTCTGAGACGCGAAGGAACCTTGCAGGTCAAACGCGCCGTTAAACTTCTGCGTCAAATTGCCGAAGGGGTTGAAGCCGCGCACGATGCCGGAATTTTGCACAGAGATTTAAAGCCCGCTAACATATTTATTATGCAGAAGGGCAAAACGGACGAAGACGGATTTGTCAAAGTCGGTGATTTTGGACTTGCCAAAATTATCAATCAAACTGTCACCGATATTAGTTCAAACGCCGCGCCTTCGTCCCGCGGAATTATCGGAACGCCGGAATTTATGGCGCCGGAGCAGATGCAGGCGGAACTGGGAGTCGACGCGCGGGCGGATGTCTACGCGCTTGGAACAATCGCTTATCTGATGCTGGGCGGAAGAACGCCTTTTACGGGAGATTTGATGCAACTCGTGATGCAGAAAATGATGCACGATCCGCCACCGCTTTCAACTCTGCGAACTGATATTCCGAAGGATGTCGAAATGGTGATTATGAACGCTCTGCATATCGATCCGAATAGACGCCCCGCCCGCGTTTCAGAATGGATTACAAAGTTGGAAGCGGCAACGGAAGATATCAAAGATAAAAATCATCCCGGAACTTCGCGGCTCGTCATTTTGGCTCCCGTCAATGCTGAGGTTTATGTCAATGATGAACGCAAGGGAAGCGTCGGAAGTTCCGGCAGATTAGTTTTAAGCACGGTGCCTGCCGGACAGCACGTTTTGAGAGTTTCCAAACCGGGTGAAAAAGATGATGAACGAGTCATCGAGGTACGGGAAGGCGCTGACGAACAGGTTATTCAAGCCCACTTAAAATCATTCAGGGAAAACAGAAGCCTGCCCACGGCGTCACAATCAGGAATCAGCAGCCAGCCGCAATCGAGCATGATGCCGGGAATTGTTTCTTGTACAATTTGCGGAGCGCGTTTTGCGGATGGAGTGAAATTTTGCGGGCGGTGCGGAAACCGAAATTTTATGCGCATTAGCGAAGCCGTGGACAAACTTCTTATTAAGTGTCCGAGGTGCTCAGCAAGCTTGCCTCAATTTTCGAAATTCTGTGGGCACTGCGGTTCTAACATCAAACAAATTGCGAATTTATCAGTCAACAGTTTGACAATAAATCAATCAAGTTTTGCGCCAGATGCAGTTAGCCAGGTTGAAAGAATTTGCGGACGCTGCGGCGGAAGAACTTCCCCAAATGTAAAGTTTTGCGGACGCTGCGGAAGCAATCTAAGTTGACACAACAAGGTTGGTTACCTTGTTTACGAGTTTGTTAGCGGAACGAATGCTTCAAAACTTTCTAAGCAACGCGGCGGAAAATTAGATTACAGGGAAGTCGTCGTAATTATTGAACAAACTCTTGCCGCTCTGGATTTTGCGCATTCTCTAGGATTTGTTCACCGCAACATTAAAGAACAAAACATTTTAGTTGACGGGAATGAAATTTTTTTTGTATACCACTTAAAGATTTTCTTTGTTTGAAAAATTTGTGTTTTTTATATTTTTGAACTTGTTTACTGAAAGCATTAAACCGAGTAAAACCCATAAATGTCTTGCGTCTTCAAAAGAGCCAACCAAACCTTGGTAAACAAAGGCGCTGATAAAAGCAAGATGTAACCCAACGCTGAGCACATCCTCTTGCTTAGTAATAAAGGTAAGTGGAAAAACACTTGGGAGAAAATAAAAAGTTATTGCAAGTATCGCAAGAAGTCCGAATATTCCTTCTTCAGCAGCGACGCTTATCCATAGCTGATGCGCATCGGTCAAATACTGAGACTTACCGGAAGCATCCAGATAATTTACGCTTGCCACATCAGTGCCAACGCCTTTACCGAATAATGGATAATCAAGAAAAGTTTTAAACGCGCTCTGCCACGTCAAAACTCTAACGGAAGGGTCAATTCTTTTTTCAATTACCGGAATTGTTACAAAATAAGGCGAAGTAGGTGTTTGAATTGGAGAAACTAATGTAACTAAAAAAATAAGCGCCGCTAAAACAATTCCGCTTATTAAGCTAATCCTAGCCATGAAAAATTTTTGGTTTTTTTTGAAAATCAAAAAAAACCAAACACCAACGCTTAACGCCACGCCACCAAGACCGGGCGTCAAGGTAAATAAAAGCGTTATAGAAATTATAAAAAGCAAAAAAAGAAATTTCTTTAAGGAAATCCAATTCAGTTCAAAGAACGCGAAAAGAATCATCAAACCGATAGATAAGTAATGACAAAGCATTGCCGGATAATAGAAAGTTGTTTGGATGCGCGGATAATTTCCAGGGGGCAATGTACCGTAATGGTGAAGGGAGAAAGAGTTTAAAGAGTTTTTCGGAGAAACATAAAATGAAATTACAGTCATCGTTCCGATCGAACAAACAACAATCATTGCCAAAAACCACGCAAAACCGACTTTTTTTAACATGTCGATTGAACGGACAATGTTAAAAGTTATGACGCATATGGCAATGAGATAAATTTCTCCAGCTAATTTGATAAAACTTTGTTTCGGGTTATTTGAAAACAGTGTCGATAAAATAAGAGCTATAAGGTAAATCAGAAGAGGGATATAAAAGTAACTAAATTGAAATTTTACCTTTTTAGATGTAATTGCAACAATAAACAGAATGGCTACAAATAAGAAAATTAAATCTGTGAATTGTGTGTTTTGAGAGAAAATCTGAAATTTTACGGGTTGGACAAACGGAAGTGAGAAAACGAAAAATAGAAAAGAAAAATTTAATAATCGAACAAACATTTTTAGATTGATTTTAGAATTTTGTGAATAGTTTTGACAAAGTTTTGAATTGCAAAACTTAGAGGCTTGTCGCGCGTCTTTTATTTTTCTGTTAACTGATGCGTGCAATGTCAGAATCAGCCATGTTCCGCGACGAAGGTTCGCCGCAATAGAAAGAAGGGATAATTTTTCGTATTGTTTTTCGAAAAAAAGGAAAATTAACCACAAATAAACACAGAATTGATCAACCGCTCAAGGACAATAGACCACAAACTACCACCTTTTTTATACCGTTATTGTTACTTTAGAAAGCGAGCGCGGCGCATCTGCGTTAATTCCTTTCGCTTCAGCCAGATGCGCGGCAAAAAGCTGCGCGGGAATAATAAACGGAATCGGGGACAGAAATTCATCGATTTCCGGCGGCATCCGTAACGCGCGCCCACTGAGAGAAGCGATGGTTTGGTCATTAGTGATTGAAAAAGAGTCGGCATGTAATTCATTGAGACGGGTTAACAAATCGATACTGCTTTGTTTCGTCACGCCCTGCGGAGCGAACAAAATGACCGGAAAGCGGCGCTCGATGATCGCCAGCGGTCCGTGAAAAAAATCCGCAGAAGAAAATCTCTCCGCGACGACATAACAAGTTTCCATCAGCTTCAGGGCAAGTTCGTATGAATTTCCGTAATTCAGACCGCGCCCGACAACGACGCAATTTTCCATAAAAACGTATCTCTGAACTAATTCCTTGACTTCACTCTCGAGCCGCAAAGCGGTTTCACAAAATTGCGGAATTTTTTTGTAAACAGATTCAGAACCGGAGAGCGCTGCGGCGAGCAGATAAAAATGCAGCATCTGACCCGTGTAGGTTTTTGTGGCGGCGACGCTTTTTTCGAGACCAGCATGTGTTAAAAGAGTTTCGTCAGCGATTTTTGTCATAGAAGAATTTGCCTGATTGGTGATTCCGATGGTAAACGCCCCGGAATTCTTCGCGCTTTCCAAAACCGTATTAATATCAACACCTTCGCCTGATTGGGAAACTCCGATGACCAGAGCGCGATTTAATTTTAAATTGGCTTTATAAAGCGTAAAGACCGACGGAGCACAAAGCGAAACCGGAATTCCGGTTGTAATTTCAAAAAGATATCGACCTAAAAGCGCGGCGTTGTCGGAACTGCCCCGCGCCACAATGACAATTAAATTGATATCTCTTTCGATTAAAAATTTACCGAGTTTTTCAATTTTCTTTTGTTCAGCCTGAATAGTTCTTTCAAGCGCGGCGGGTTGTTCGCGAATTTCTTGGAGCATTAAAGACATAAGATTTTTATGAAACGTCAAAATTTATTTGATAAATTTTCATAGAAGCAAGCCTACTTCTTTTTTTTGAAAAATATACCGGCGAGAAACCCGAAAACTGTTCCGACAATCAAATTTGTCGAAGATTTCGCGCTGATTTTTTTGCGATCCGCTTCACTAATAGTCGTCGACGAATCAATTTCTGACTCAAACACCTGACCTTCCATTGTCAAATACTGTTTCTCTTCCTGTTCGACAATGTTATTTTCAGGCGGAGGAGCTAAAGTCGGAATCCTTTTGTTTTTGTCAAAATTATCTTTAGCTGAAGCCAGAGTGTTGTTCTCCGGGTCTTTGACAACTTCCTGCGCGGCTTTTTTCTTTTCACCGGCTTCAGCTGTTTCCGGGTCAGTATACTCCTGTAACACAGCATTAATCGAACCGCCGAGAAGAATAACCAATGCCGTCAGATAAAGCCAGAGCATCAAAATAATAACCGCGCCGAGTGAGCCGTAAGTTTTGTCGTAAGTATTGAAATAATTCAGATAAAGCCGAAAACCAAATGAAAGCGCCACCCATAGAACGATGCCGATAATTGCGCCGGGCGTTACCCAAACCCAGCTTGGCTTTTTGTGTTTTGGAAGATAGTTGTAAAGCAGCGCAAAAGTTGAAACCAAAACGATTATGACGATTATCGTTTGCAAAACTCCCAAAAACATCGGTGAGGGAACAGGTAAATTTATCCATTCGAGAACTAGTATGAGAAATTTTCCGCCGTAAAAAATTATGCCGAGCGCGATAGTAATCAAAAATGCTAAAATTAACGTCAAAAAAATCGAAAGTACTTTGGTTTTCCACCAGGGGCGCGTTTCAGTTAAGTTATAAACTCCGTTAAGCGCGATCCGGGTGCTGTCGATGCCCGCCGAAGCCGAATATAAAGCCGCGATGATTCCGAATGTCAGCTTTCCGCCCGAACTGCTTTCAGAAACTTCATCAATAGTTTTCTGCACCAGATCGGTTGCCGAACCGGGCAGAACCTGGCGCAGATAAAAGAAAAGTTCCATCCTCATATCGTCAGTTGATTCAAGCAGGATTCCAAACAAACTGACCAAAAACAGCAATAGAGGGAAAAGCGCGAAGACAAAGAAAAATGCTACCTGCGCGGCACTGCTTAACAAATCTTCTTCATTAAATCCCTTATCATACAGGCGATACAAAAAATCCTTGATGCTAATTTCCTTTAAATCCGAATATTTGAAACTTAAAACAGCCATATTAAATTCTCTCCGTTGTAAAAAAGTTTAACTGCTTTTGTAAAATAATTTTAACCGACCGCTTTGATGTTTTGAGGTTTCGAGCGCGGTTCTTTCAAAATTAAATTTTTCAGTTCATAGATTTTCATTAAAGCCTCGACCGGAGACAAGGCGTCAGTATCGATTTCAAATAATTTTTGCTCGACATCAGTCAAATCAAATCCGGAATTTTCAGTTTTGTCGGCTTCCTTTTCGTATCGAGCAAGCAATTCTTCGGCTCTTCGAATAATTGGCTGCGGCAATCCGGCAAGTTTGGCAGCGTAAACGCCGTAACTTTTTAGCGCGATCCCCTTTGCAATCTTATATTTGAAAATCAGCTTATCCTGTTTTTCTTCAATTAAAAAAAAGTAGCTTTCCAAATTTTTCAAAACTTCGGCAAGTTCGGCAAGTTCGTGGTAATGCGTCGCAAACAATGTGCGCGATTTTATTTTCGGATGATTATGGATAAATTCCAAGACTGAACGGGCGACCGCCAAACCGTCATAAGTTGAAGTTCCGCGACCGAGTTCGTCGAGCAGAATCAAACTCTTCGGTGTCGCGTGGTGCAGAATTTCGGCGGTTTCGATCATTTCCGTCATAAATGTCGATTCGCCGCTGCTGATTCGGTCATATAATCCGATGCGCGTGAAAATTCGGTCGCAGATACCGATGACCGCTTCATCTGCCGGAACAAAACTTCCTATTTGAGCGAGCAGAACGATCAGCGCGATCTGGCGCAGATATGTCGATTTGCCCGATGCATTCGGTCCAGTAATTAAAGCGATCAGGGGCGCCCCGTTGCCGCCGAGAGCCGCATCGTTAGAAATAAATTCTGAATTACCATCTTCACGAAATAGTTTTTCTAAAACCGGATGCCGACCGTTTTTTATCCTCAGAAGGGAAGTTTCGTTAACTGTCGGACGAGAAAAACTAAACTCTTCAGCGACCTCCGCCAGCGAGCAAATTGTATCGAGATAAGCGATGGTCGAAGCGGCAAGCAAAATTTTTGGGCGGTTTTTGGCGACTTCGAGACAAATTTGCCGGTACAGATTATTTTCCAGTTCAGAAATTCGCTCCTGCGCGTGGAGAACGAGTGATTCATATTCTTTTAACTCGAGCGTTACAAATCTTTCAGCCGGAAGAAGCGTCTGTTTCCGCGTGTAATCCGCCGGAACAAGGCGCAAATTCGGTTTGGTGACTTCGATGTAATAACCGAAAACTTTATTAAACCCGACGCGCAAACTTTTAATGCCGGTTCTTTCACGCTCGCGTTTTTCGAGTTCCGCCAGAAAACCTTTTCCATCCTTCAAAACATTTCTCAGTTTGTCGAGTTCTTCGGAAAAACCCTCGCGGATCACGCCGGTTTGATCGGCGTATCTGGAAGGAAGCTCGTCGGAAATTCCGCTTTTTATCAAATCTGATGTTTCAGAACATTCGGGCAGATGCGATAAAATCTGCCCAAACCGAATCGCGT
The DNA here is from genome assembly GCA_013813755.1 of Acidobacteriota bacterium. Lineage (GTDB taxonomy): Bacteria > Acidobacteriota > Blastocatellia > Pyrinomonadales > Pyrinomonadaceae. The sequence continues at coordinate 8,072 of JACCRD010000027.1, forward strand.
CTGTTCGGAGGATTTTTTTAATTTTTGGAATCAATTCCAGACTTTTCCCAAAATCTCCAAGTTCGTAAGCTGATAAAAAATTTGCTTTTGTCCGGCTCGAAAGTCGTTCTAAATCTTTGACGATGGATAAAATTTCTCGCAGCTTTTCACGTTCAAAAGTTTTTTCCTTAAACCAGGCAATGTGATCCTGGCGGCGAAAAATTTCCGAGACATCAAGCAGCGGCTGGCGAATCCACCTGCGCAGAAGCCTTCCGCCCATCGCCGTCAAAGTCTGGTCAATCACCGACATTAAACTTGTTCCGGCACCGCTTTCAAGGATTTCCAAGCTGCCGAGCGTCCGCGCATCAAGCATCATAAACGTGCTGCTGTCGTAAGTTGTAAGTCTGACCAAATTTTCGGCGGCTAATTCAGTTTGGGTATGATTCAGATAGGAAATCAAAGCTCCGGCAGCGGAAACGGCTAAGTCCGCGTTTTCGAGATTGAATGGCTTGAGCGTTTTTGTTTTGAAATGAGTGAAAAGAGTTTTCCGAGCGGTTTCAAACGAAAAAAACTCCGCGTCTATTTTCGTTACTGTCTGCGGCAAATCCCGGTTGCTGAATTCGTCCTGCGATTCAGCGATTAAAATTTCAGCGGGCATGAGGCGCTGGATTTCGCCCAAAGCGTCTTTGTTACTTATTTCCGTAACCGCGAAATCCCCGGTTGTAATATCAGCATAAGCAATGCCGGCGCGTACTCCGTCGCTTGTAAACGCCACTAAATAATTATTTGTTTTACTGTCGAGCAGCTGCGGTTCAATAATAGTTCCCGCTGTGACAATGCGCACAACTTCGCGCGTGATAAGTTTTCCCCCATTTATTCCTTTGACGGGCGTAGCGGAAGTCTGTTCGCAAATCGCTACCCGATGACCGCGTGAAATGAGTGTCGCCAAATGTTTTTCAAGAACAAAATGCGGCACTCCAGCGAGCGGCACGCGCGCGTCTTTGCCCATCGAGCGCGATGTTAAAACAATATCCAGCTCACGCGCCAGAAGTTTCGCGTCTTCGTCGAATGCTTCATAAAAATCGCCCAGACGAAAAAGCAGAATCGAATCCTGATGATTGGCTTTAATATCCAGATACTGCTTTCGAATGGGTGTTTCACTGCTCATTTTATAAAAGCTTATTTTAACAGAAATTCTCTGACAATTTCACCAATATCCTTCAAATTAAAGTGAATTTCTTCAATTTGCGCAAAAGTGATAATTACTAAAACCTTCTGTAAATCCTGAAATTCACGGGTTAGTGATTGTTGAGCACGTCTCAAATCGGTTTCCGAGGACAATACGAGAAAAGGCTTTGAGCGCTGAGCTTCGTAAGCGCGTTTAAGTTTGGCGAACGCTGAATCAATATTGCCTCGGCTTTGAACTTCAAAAACGTGTGAAAGACGCAGACTTGCTTCGCTTTCACGCCAGACGACATCATAAAATTCAAATTCTTTCACTGCAAAAAAACCGAAGATTGTTCCGATTTCAAGAAGCATTTGCTGAATATTTTTATGTGAAAGCGGTTTTATCTCGGATTTACTTAAAGTAAAACCTAAAGTTTCTAAATCCGCTTCTGCTCGTCCATGATCAGTAATTGTCCAGTAACCCCTTGAGCGAGTTAGAAATTTTTTTTCACTCAATAACTTACCCGCTTTTTGAACCGTTTTTCGCCAATTTTCATTTGTCCCTTTTTTTATCTCGCTTGTTTCCTTTTCATTGATCTGCGGAAAATAATCCAGCAGTCGGACATATATAAAACGTACGTCATCGGCTCCACCCGTGGCGACAAGTTCCTGCAAAATAGGAATTTCGATTGACGAAGTTTTTGGGAGAGACATTTTATAAAATTTGTTCGAAGTTATCGAATTCGCTGTTTACCAAATTGCTTTTGAGATGGTTTAAGCAATTGGTCAAAACCGCTTCAAGTTCGAGTGTGTTTCTTTTCCTCGCAATTTTATCGACGGTATTAAATTTTCTCGGCTCGCCGACGGCAATGAAAATTTCCGGCTTATAGTTTCCTAAAAACTCATATCTCAGCGCTATCGGACAAACCAGACAAACGCCGCTTTCTTCAATAATCTTACTCAAGCCATTAAAAAAACGCATCGGTGACGCGTCGTTGTGGAGAATTTTGCCCTGTGGAAATATCAGAAGCATACGGTTTTTTTTCTCGGATAAAATTTTGACCGAGTATTCAATACTTTTAAACGCTTCTCGGGGATTTTCCCTGATTATTGAAAAAGCTCCGAGACGGCGAAAAAACCGCAATTTTCGAAGCTGTTTTTCCTCCATCATCACGTAATTTTCAAAATTGAAATTTGATAAAAGTTCCAGAATCACCAAACCGTCCCACCAACTCGAGTGATTTGAGAAAATAATTAGCGGCAAATCCGGATTTCTTTTTTTTAGCCATTCCAAGCCGGAAACCTTTATCGATTGAAAACGTCGTTTGATCAAAATGCGGTTGTAGGCGATGAAAATTTTTTCAAATAAAACGTTTTTCTTGGCTTCCAACATATTGTCGAGTAACTCTCCGATTTATTCCACAGGTAATTTCATAAGAAATTGTCCGGGTTTTTCGCGCTAATTCTTCAGCGGTAATACTCAATTCGCCGTTGTCTCCAATAACTAAAACCTCATCATTTACTTTAACATTCGGAACATCTGTCACATCGACAATTGTCCAATCCATCGAAACTCTGCCGACAACTGGCGCGAAACGATTATTAATTATAACTTTTCCGGAATTTGAGAGGGCGCGAACAAAACCATCCTGGTAACCAATTGGGATGGTCGCTATCAAGGAATTTCTGCTCGTTACAAATGTTCGACTATAACCGATTGATTCTCCTTTGGGAACTTTTTTTATCTGCGAAAGCCGGGTGTGAACCGACATTACCGGTTTCAGTTCAGGTTTATCAACGCCTCCCGGCAAAACGTCTCCGCCCAAGCCGTATAAAATGCCACCCAAACGGACCATATTTCCAAGAGAATTTTTGTGAACGACGGCACCGGGGGAGTTGGCTAAATCTCGAAATACCGGCTCAATATTATTTTCTGCAAACATTTTCAAGACTTCTTCAAACCGTTTAATTTGGAGATTTGTGAAATCATTTTCCGCTAAATTATCGGCGGCGGCAAAATGAGTCATTATTCCCTGAATATTTAGATTTTGAAGATTTTTTAATTGTTCGACAAAATGTTTTACTTCGTCAAATCTGCAGCCGATACGATTCATTCCAGTGTCGATTTTCAGATGAGCGTTAACGACAACATCTTTATTCTGAGCTGCTTTGTTGAATTTTACAGCTTGTTCCAGACGATACAAGACGGGAGTTAAATTTTTTTCGATCAAAAGATTTTCCTGTCCGCTCCAGAAACCTCCCAGACATAATATCGGTAATTTAATATTGTTCGCCCGCAGTTCCAAACCTTCCTCCGGCAGTGCGACGCCGAACCAGCTAACCCCGGTTGATTCGAGTTTTTTAGCACACTGAACCGCACCGTGACCGTAAGCGTCGGCTTTAACAACCGCCATATAATTTATATTTTCACCAATAAATTTTTTAGCAGAGTTAAAATTAAAAGCAAGATTTGCGAGATTTATTTCAGCGTAGGTTGGTCTCTGCCCAAATTCTGTATCCATCGAACAAGTGTTTTTTATTATTAAAAATTACTGTGCTTGGAGTATTTACTTTAACTGTCGCGGGACAGACTCTTCAAGTAAAACCTAAAGCGGAATATTGCCATGTTTTTTCGGGGGATTAGTATCGCGCTTGTTTTGAAGTAGAGAAAGAGCGCGAATAATTTTCGGTCGAGTGTAAGCCGGTTCAATTATTTCATCAATAAAACCTTTTTCAGCAGCTACATAAGGATTAGCAAATTTTTCGTCGAATTCAGAAATTTTTGATTTTCTTAGAGCTTCGGGCTCCTCTGAATCCAAAATTTCATTTCGGTACAATAATCCAACTGCTCCTTCAGCGCCCATCACAGCAATCTCCGCGGTCGGATACGCAAAATTAAAATCCGTTCGAATATGTTTGGAAGCCATCACGCAGTAGGCGCCGCCGTAGGCTTTACGCGTGATAACAGTTATTTTGGGAACTGTCGCTTCAGCAAAGGCATAAAGAAGTTTCGCGCCGTGCCGGATAATACCGAAATGCTCCTGGTTGATTCCGGGTAAAAATCCGGGAACGTCTTCAAACGTAATCAGAGGAATATTAAAGCAGTCGCAAAAACGTACAAATCTGGCGGCTTTCACCGAAGCGTCGATATCCAGAACTCCGGCGAGAAAAGCCGGTTGATTGGAGACGATTCCAACCGAGAATCCCCCGAACCGGGCAAAACCAATAACAATATTTGGCGCGTAATGCTCCTGCACTTCAAAAAAATATTTGTCATCCGTAATCAAATGAATCAAATCTCGAATATCGTAGGGCTGTGTGGAAACTTCCGGAATTAGAGAATTTAGTTTTTCTTCGAGGCGATTTGAAGGATCGCTGGTGGCAACAAACGGCGGATTTTCCATATTGTTCGAGGGAACATAAGATAAAAGTTCGCGCGTCAAAAGAAGACAATGTTCATCCGTTTCGGCAGCAAAATGCGCGACTCCGCTTTTTTGATTGTGAGTCATCGCGCCGCCCAATTCGTCTTTGGTCACTTCTTCGTGAGTCACTGTTTTGATGACTTCCGGTCCGGTGATAAACATATAAGAAGAATTTTTCACCATTATGTTGAAATCGGTAATCGCTGGGCTGTAAACCGCGCCGCCCGCGCACGGTCCCATGATGCAACTGATTTGCGGAATAACACCGCTGGCTAGAGTATTGCGAAGAAAAATGTCCGCGTAACCGCCGAGCGAAACAACGCCTTCCTGAATTCGCGCGCCGCCCGAATCGTTCAGTCCGACGACCGGGACGCCGGTCTTCATCGCGAAATCCATTACTTTACAAATTTTAGCAGCGTGAGTTTCCGAAAGTGAACCGCCAAAAACCGTAAAATCCTGTGCGAAGACAAAAATTTCTCTGCCGTCCACCAAACCGTGTCCGGTAATAACACCGTCACCGGCAATCTTTTGTTTTTCGAGCCCGAAATCATTGGAACGATGGACAACGAATTTATCGAATTCTTCAAACGAATTTTCATCAAGGAAAAAATCAATTCGTTCGCGAGCGGTCATTTTACCCGCAGCACGTTGTTTTTCGATACGCGCCGCGCCGCCGCCCTGTTCCGCAAGGCGCGATTTTTCCAGGAGAAGTTCAAGCTTTTTCATAAATTATTTCTTTGTCCGCAATGGATGATAGTTTAGCGAGTCTGGGAAATTTTGCAAATCTGATTTTTTGTAAAACACTTCACCGAAAGTCAAAAATTCCCGATTTCTCTTTCAATCTGCGGGAGAATTTTATCGCGAAGTCTTTTCACAAACAGAGATGCCTGGCGAAGTTCGCTGCTGGTTTCAGACAGGTTTTGTTCAATTTCCGCTAGAATTTGTCGAAAGCTGTTTTTTTCGGCTTCCAAAGCTCGACGATGACTTTGCCTAATTTCTTCTGTTTTGGTAGTACCGAGAAATGCGACATTGCGGTCAACGTTTTCGGGCGTGACATCGCGTTCGATTTGCGCGACCCGATTTTTGATGACAGCTTGTCGTTCGGTCAAATCAATTTGAAATTTTTGTAATATTTCGAGCCGCTGTTCGGCGCGATTGAGAATTTCAAAAGCGAGCAGCAGATTCTGCTGTTTTTCGCTGAATTTTACGCCCTGCGGAAGGCGCTCCAGAAACGCGTTAAAATTTTTGTTGAATGTTTGCAGAGATCTGGAAACTTTTGTTAACTCAGCCGAAATATTTTCAGCCGGATTAACAGTTTGAATCGATTGTTCGGGTGGGGCGACAGGCGTTTTTATCTGGGCAACCTGTTGATTCGAAGAAATTAACACCAGGACAAAAAGCAGAAACATATTTACTTTCATTTGTTTTACTCCATAAGGTATATTAATTCACATAATTCACGTTCAATCACAAATTAAGTTTCAAATTTAATTTTTTCGGACCCAAACTTTTAATTTGCTTCAAATTACCATTCGTTCTCTGATACTTCGCAGCGCCCATTCAGTAAAAAAGAGGGAAGCGGCTAACAAATAAATTGTTTCGTAAATGTGCCGAGAGGCAAAATTTTCGTTCAGACACGCTCGCGTTAAATCAATGACTGCCGTGGTCGGAAGAGTATAAGCGATTATTTGTAGCCAGCCCGGAAGTAGTTCAATCGGAAACCATGCACCGCACAAAAAAATTGTTGAAAAGAAAAATGCGAAAAACACATTAAATTTACCGATGTCAAAAATTCGCCCGGTGAGACCCAGAGAGCAGCTTCCAAGCACAATGCACCCCAGAGTCAAAGGCAACACGGCAAGCGGCGTAAAAATCGAAGTAGCCGAACCGAAAATTACGACGAGCGGCAAAATGAATAGACAATCAATAATACCTTTACTGACCGCCCATAAAATTTCACCGGCGGCGAGCGATTCAGCATTAATGGGCGTGGCTAAAATCGCGTCGTAAGTCGATTGATAAACCATTCGAAAATAGGCGCTGTAAGTCATTTCAAAAATCGTTCTCATTAAAACCGTAAAAGCTAAAACGCCCGCTCCAACAAAAGACAGATAGCTCATTCCCTGAACTTCTGCTGCCACCAAAGACCCGACGCCGAAACCGAAAGCGAAAAACGTAAAAATCGGTTCAATAATCGGTGCGATCAGTTCGGTTTTCCAGAGTCTTCTGTAAACCAGAAAATTTCTCTGCCAGACGGCTTTGGCATCAATTAAATCAATTTTTAATATTGAAAGCGTCAAATTATAATTAAATATTGAAAGGAAATTGCTGTTTATCAATTAATTCTAAAAGTTCTCTGAGACTTTCCAGAGCCTTTTTGACAATTTGTTTGGAATATCTATATTTTTTGGCGTTCGATTCAAATTCATCAATGTCCAGAATTTGTCTTTGTTTATCTTTCCAGACAATGACATCAATGTCGAGATCAACATAATCCAAAATATTATTTTCAAAAACCGGCGGCTGATTTACATTGCAGTAAAAATTTCGCAAACTACCGTCCGGTTCGTGAAATCGAAAAATACTATACCAGCGTTCGAACCAGTAATATTCATAACTCTTTGTGCCAGGTTTGATAACGCCTAAATGTTGATGCCTTATTTCTTCTTCGAATTCACCGTATAAAATAATTGATGATTTATTTTGTTCGATTACACTCGCGTTCCAACTTCTGTAAATTTTGTTGTCGATTTTTCTGGAGTTGACTGTTACAGCATTATTAATGGCTCTCATTAAATTAAAATACGATTACTTAGTCAAAAGCTGCTAACGAACGTTTGGCTTTCTCAAAATACTAGAAGCTATCTCAAAAATAGATTGTAAGCGTTTTGAGTTCAAACTTTAGTTTGCTCCGCCGCGCTTCGTTGGCAGAAACACACGTTGAAGCGCGAACTCAGAACGCCGGGTGCGTATTTTTGAGATAGCTTCTAAAAATTATCATCACGCAAAAACTTAGCCAATTGATGAAGAGTCAAAATCGGTCATTTGCAGAAAAACATCTTCCAGATTTGAAGGGCGCAGAAGCATCTGGCGTGTCCCATAATAATTCATCAGCGCAGTTAGCTCGTCGGGCGTTTCGGCAAAATATAAATGAGTTAGTCCGCGTTTTTGAAATAAAACATTTTTGATATTCTGCGGTTTGATTGAAAGTTCGACTTCTCGAATTTCGAGCGCAAATTTTTTAACCCGTTCCTCAATAATCTGTCTCGGAAATCCTTCGATAACAATTTTTCCGCGGCTCATCACAATTAATCTGCGCGCTAATTTTTCAGCTTCATCCATATAATGAGTTGAAATAACAATTGTTAAATTTTCTTCGCGGCGAAGTTCTTCTAATTTCTCCCAAATTTCCTGTCGGACATTCGGGTCAAGTCCGGTGGTCGGTTCATCGAGCAAAAGAATTTTCGGACGATGAAGCAAGGCTCTGGCAATGATCAGGCGCCGCTTCATTCCGCCGGAGAGGTGTTCTACCTTTTCGTCTTTTTTATCAGTGAGCTTTATGAAATCGAGCAGCGCGTCGCACCTTTTTTCCGCTTCAAACTTTTGGATTCGGAAATATTTTGAATAAACAAGAAGATTTTCACGAACATTTAAGTCCGGATCAAGATTATTCTCCTGCGGAACAACACCGAGAATTAATCTGATATGTCTGCCTTTGGTTCCGATACTGAGTCCATCAACCTTCAAAATTCCTGAAGTCAAGGGCGAACGCCCGGCGATCATTCGCATTGTGGTTGATTTGCCGGCGCCATTTTCACCCAAGATGGCAAAAGTTTCGCCGCTTTCAACGTGAAAACTAATGTTGTTAACAGCTCTCTGAACACCAAAATTTTTAACCAGAGCAATTGCTTCAATAGCTTTTATCATACTATTCACAACAAATTATCAGTTTAAATTCAGATGCTTCCTGAATCCTCCGGGTTCGAACATTGAACAAAACAAATTTCGAAAAATTATAATCTAATGTAAAATTATCGAATGAACTCAACAGACTCTAACCTAATGCAAAAAACGAGATTACTCAAAGAAGCAAGATTTCAACTTTTAAAACTTCATAAATTACTAGTCGATTCGGAAAGAGCCGTTTACGAACATCGCAACGGACAAGTTACCAGCGGTCAGTTTTTGAATGTCCTGATCAATGACAACGATTTTCAGTGGCTTAAAAAATTTTCAAATTTGATTGTTGAAATTGATGAAATGTTTGATTTGGATGATGGAGTGAGTTTGGAAATGATTGAAAATTATTTATCTAAAATGACGGAGTTGCTTGACTTAGACGAGACTGATGAAGACTTTAAAAATAAATACACAAAAGTTTTGCAGAATAACTCTGAGATCCAAGAAAAACATCAGCAACTAAAAATATTTTTATCAAAAAGTTAAAAAGGGCGTAATTTTATTACGCCCTTTTTATTACTCGTACAGAAAATAAAATTATTTAATGCCGCTCTTTTTCCAGTCGGCGGTAAAAGCGTCTAAACCTTTATCAGTCAGAGGATGAGTCGCTAATTGCTGAATAATCTTAAACGGAATTGTAGCGACATCTGCGCCGAGGAGAGCCGAATCGACAATATGCATCGGGCTGCGGACACTCGCCACCAGAACCTGAGTCTCAAAATCATAATTCTCGTAGATTTGGACAATATCGGAAATCAGCTGCATACCGTTTTGACCGATGTCATCGAGCCGTCCGATAAAAGGACTGATATAACTCGCTCCCGCTTTTGCCGCCAGCAGAGCCTGCGCGGCTGAAAAACACAACGTGACATTAACCTTTGTGCCTTCTTCACGGAAAATCCGGGTGGCTTTTAGTCCTTCCAGAGTGAGAGGACATTTGATCACTACGTTCGAAGCGATTTTTGCGAATTCGCGTCCTTCCTTCAGCATTCCTTCAGAATCCAGAGACGTTACCTCTGCTGAAATGTCGCCGGGAACCATTTCGCAGATTTTTGCGATATGTTTTTTAAAATCAATTTTTCCTTCCTTCGCCATCAACGAAGGATTAGTCGTTACGCCGTCAATCAAGCCCATTTCCATGGCTTGTTTTATTTCACTCAAATTTGCCGTATCAATAAAAAATTTCATAGCTTCTCCATATTCAGATTCGTTAATCGACTTTTTTTACAAAATATAATTTAGCACGATTAATCTTTCTAAAAATTTAATTTTAACGCTTCGCGGCTAAAAATAACAATAGCTAATTTAACTTCATCTAAATTGTTTATTTAATTCAGATTTGATTATTTTTTGCATTTCCGGAAATTTTTGCAAACGCTCCGCAGCCTGCAGAACAATTTTCAGCATCGGCGCGATATACCGGATAAAATAAGTTTTTCCGCGTGTGACAGATTGAAAGGAAAATGTGCCGATCGCCTTTAAGCAGCGTTGGATTGTTTGCAGCTGAAATTCTTCATCGAAGCGGTCGTATTCGATTATTTCGAGTCCTGATTTCTCTCGTTCTAACAGAAAGAAACGCTTTTTTTCATCGAGCCAGTCTTTGTCAGGAATTTCCAGGACCCTGTCGAGCAAAATCGAAACTAAATCATAGCTGGTGGTGCCGATTCGTGCGTCCTGATGGTCAATGATATGCAATCGGTTTTGGTTGTCAACCATTAAATTTGCCGCGTGAAAATCGCGGTGGCATAACACTTTGGCGCGAGTTTCGAGTTCCGAAGCAAGTTCGGCAAATTCCTTTTCAAGCGCGACACTTTCCATTTTGGAAAGTTCTTCGCGGCGGTAAGTTTCAAAAAAATGCGTTTTGAAAAATCTGAGTTCCCAGCCGAGCTTTTCGCGGTCAAACATCAGTTTTGAAGCGATTGAGTTGGTGTCAAAAGCTGTTCGGGTGGCAGCCTGGATTTTAGGAATTAAAGAAATCGCCCGGTCAAATAGAATTTCCCGCTCCGCTCTGTTTGATTCGTCTAAAACGTCGCGCAAAATTTGCTCGCCTAAATCTTCCAAAACGATTACGCCGAATTCGCCGTCGAAGTCCAAAATTTTAGCTACCGGAAGATTGCATTTTAAAAACAATTTGGTGATGTCCAGGTAATTATGTTCATCCGAAAGAAAAGGTTCGGCATAAAGACAAGCGATGGCGGTGGAAGTGTTCCACTTGATGCGAAAATACTCGCGGGTCGAAGCATCCGGCGTTAAAAGCTCAAATTCGCTGTTTTTGTCGTTTCTCTCAAGAAAAACTTCGAGTCTCCGGGCGGCATGTTGTGCAAAAACTTGGCTCATATTTCACAAACAATTTTATATCTATTGAGCGAGCGGAACAATATAATTTTCACCTCTGAAAAAACCCTTCAACGCCTTTTCTGGAAGTTCGCGGCTGTGGCGAAGCATTTCGGCTCTGACAATTGCCACATTTTCAAATATTTCACCGGCTTTTATATTCACGCCGTCAGCAATGATTGATTTTTTAATTTGAGCATCGGCTTCGATATTGACGTTGTCCCAAATAACCGAATCGCTTATTTGCGCTGAATTTGAAATCCGGCAATTTTCGCCCCTGACAATTTTCTCCTTCTGCCCATTGAGCATAGCCAGGCTGATGTCGAGATAACGCGGAATAGTCGAGAGTTCAAACCAGCTTCCCCGCGTGATATGGGCGGAAATCGTTTCGCCTCTGGCAATCGCCGGACGATAAAATGTCGGCACGATATCCGAATAAACTCCACGCGGAATATATTCAAAAACACGCGGCTCGAAAATATGAATTCCCGTAAACATTAATGGATTTTGGATTTTGGATTTTGGATTTTGGATTAATTCAATTTTCGCATTCGCGGATGGGTTGGGAAATTCGCCAAAACCTGTAACTTGATTGTTTTCGGTTTCGACAATTGTGAAACGTTCGCGGAGCGCGTTTTCTTTGAGAACCATTGTCGCCAGAGCACCGGAATTTCTGTGTGTTTCGAGCGCCGCGGCAATATCAATATCGGTAATAATTTTGCCGTTAATAATTAAAAAAGTGTTGTCCTCAAGCAGATGCCGGGCGTTATCGAGTGCGCCCGCCGTTCCGAGAATATTCGGTTCTTCGATTGTGTATTCAATTTTAACACCAAACCGACTGCCGTCGCCGAGCGCATTTTTAACCGACTCAGGTTGATGGTGAAGGTTAACAATAATGTCTGTGAAACCAAATTGAGCGATGTATTCGGCGACGTACCCGACCAGCGGTTTGCCGAGAAAAGGAATGGCAGGTTTTGTGCGGTCAATAGTGAGCGGAAAAAGCCTTGTGCCAAAACCTGCGGCTAAAATCATTGCTTTCATAACGGATGTCGTCAAAGGGCAAATTGCAGTTGTTTTGCAAACTTATCGAACTTCAAACCATACTTTTTTTGCA
>JACCRD010000062.1 GCA_013813755.1 Acidobacteriota bacterium
TTCTTGATTCTTTTCACAAGATGAGGCAAATAATAAAAGACTTAATATTAAAAATAGTTTTATCATTTCTAAAAATTAAGCAAAAACCAATCTGCCTTTCGGCTCGGGAATTTTACGACCTAATTCTTTCGCCGTTTCAATCCATTCTTGAATAACAATTTCTGCATTCGCTAACGCCGCTTGATAAGTTTCACCGTCCGCCATACAACCTGCGAGTTCAGGAACTTCAGCGATAAACGCTTTGTCTTCTTCACTCCAATAAATAATTATCTCGTATTTACTCATTACCTGCTCCAAGTTTATATTTCAAAATTAGATTTCGCACTTGCTTCACTTGATAAGCTTTGGCTTTCGAGCCGATTGGTTGAATATTAATGATTTCGTCTATACCGGCTTTCGTGAAAACATGATGACTGCCTTTTATCCGTTCACTAAATTCTAAAATTATTAAAAGATGACATAAGTCCTCGAAGTCGATATTAGTATCTGAAAGCCCGAACAAAATTTTATCTCGAATTTTATCAATTCTGGACATATTTTATTGCTTTTAATTTTCCGTCAACTTCCGTCAAACGGCAAAGCGGCATTTCTACGTCGTGATAAAACCAGCAAAGCCATTTTTCCTGTACCGCAAGCGGAAGAAGTTTCTTTTTGTTGGCGAGCGTTTCGAGTGGATACAAATCGTAGCTCATAATCCACGGCAGAGGCAGATGCGCTGTCATCGGAATTAAATCCGAAAAGCTGTATAAAATCTCACCGCCCGATTCGATTCTGACCGTTTGCATTGCCGCGTTATGTCCGCGCATTTCGGTCATCGTGATACCTTTGACCACTTCGTAAATCGGCGGTTTCGTTTCCATCTGCCCGGTTTCTCTCAGTATCTCCCAGTTGTCTTTGTTGTATGTGGCGCGGTCTCTGTCGGTCGGATTTTCGGCGTGTTTTAATTCGTTTTCGGGTATGAAATAACGCGCGTTTGGAAATGCGGGAATGATGTCGCCTGCCGCGTTAAATTTTGTGTTGCCGCCGCAATGATCAAAGTGAAGATGCGTGTTGACGACGATTGATATTTCGTCGGCTGAAACACCCGTTGTTTCATACAAGCTCTCGGCGAAGGATTTCTCGCGCTTCATTCCGTAAATTTGCAGCAGCTTTTCCGAAAGCTTTTCGCCAGTGCCAGTTTCAAATAAAATTTTTTCGCCGCCAGCTTCGACATAAAGACAATGCGCGGCAAGCGGAACGCGATTTAGAGAATCAGGCGGACAGACCTTCTCCCACATCACGCGCGGAACAACGCCGAACATCGCGCCGCCGTCAAGTCTGATTTCAGTGTCGGAAATTATCTCAAGGCGAAAATCACCAATATTCATATCGGACGGTTATTAGTGAGCGGTGAGCAGTAGTAAGCAGTGAGCAGAAGGAGAAGATTCTATCAACTACTCACTGCTCACCGCTTCTGTGTTTTCGGTTATTTCTTCTTAGGCGCGGATTTCGGCGGAGTCGCGTCCTTCGGCATTTCATCCGGATCAACCATCTCCGCTCCCGGAGGCATTCCGCCCTGCATTTGCTGCTGTTGCTGCATCATCTGCTGCATTTGCTGCTGCATCTGCTCTTCGGACACTTCAGGAATCGTAAAATCTTCGGCTACTTCGACTTTGTTGTTAGCCACGATTTCATCCAGAACCTGTTTTTGCTTTTCCGTCTGTAGCTGCGCCCGAACCTTTTCTGTGACGGGCATTTCACGCGCCATCGGATTCTTGGGGTCTTTAACGGTTGTGGAAATTAAGATGTGGCGAACGTCATAACTTTCGGTTGGCTGACCGCTCGCGTCTTTGCTTTCACCTTTTCTTTCGAGCTTGATGATGTGAAAACCATAAGGCGTTTCAACCAGATTTTCGGCTATTTGTCCGGGTTCGAGCGCGAGCGCCGCTTGCTCAAATTCCGGCATCATTTTGCCTTTTGTCACATCTTTATAAATTCCGCCCTGCGGTTCGCCCTGGCTTTTGTTACCCGGATCTTCGGTAAACTCGTTGGCTAATTTGGCAAAATCTTCACCGGCTTTGGCGCGGCTTAAGATTTGTTCAGCCTTGTCGCGTTTTTCCTTTGGGCTAAGTTCAGGATGCTCGGCGATATATTTCTGGACGTCTTCGTCGGTGACTTTAAGTTTTTCAATCAGATTTTTCTGCGCGTAACGTCCCGCCAGAAACTGCGCTTGCTGCAGTTTGACCTGTAAATCGACTTCACGTTTGAAATCGGCGCCGAGTTCGCCCATTTTTGAATTGGCTTCTTCTTCGTAGATTTTCATTTTGGCAAAATCGTCCTTCGCGCCTTTAATTTCTTCTTCAGTCAACGTTTTGTCTTCCGGAAACTTACCGCTTTCTTTGGCGAGCGCGATTTTTGAGTCGAGAAACTGTTGAAACTCTACATTGTGGCGACGTTGATTCGCGTTGCCGGACACCCAGCCTAAACCGATTTTATCCATCGCCGTCTGAAATCCGGTTGGTTCAGCCGCGCCTTCACCCCAGAATTCTTTGACCTGATCTTCGGTAATAAATCCGAAAGGCGGCATCTGACCTTTATCTTTATTGATTTTTTCGTCGTAGACGGTCGCCGTTATCACTGATCGAATGCTGTCGAGTTCGCGGCGCGTATTAGGTTCGTCGGCAAAACCTTCTTTTCTTGCCTGGCTGGCAACCGCGAGCAGTTGTTCGAGATTTTCAGCGATTTTCTTTTTTTGTTCCGGGCTGTCCGCTAATTTTTTCAGCTCCATCGGCGGAGCGTCTTTGAGAAGAATCTGCATTTCTTCCGCGCTGATACTATTTAATTCTTCGCCGTGTCCGGCAACTTTTGCTTTCCAAAATACGAGTCCCGCGCCGATTGCTAAAATCGCAACGATGACAATTAATCCTTTTGTAAAATTATTCAATGTATTAAATCCTCTCTTTTTATTCAGTTGTCTGTTAACTGTTTTTGTATTAATTCAAGTAAAACGCCGTTTGCCGAAGACGGATGAACGAATGCGATTAAACAGTCTTCCGCTCCCTTTCTTGGAGTTTCATCAATTAAACGAGCGCCTTCGCGTTTTAGTTTCGCCAGAGTTTCTTCGATATTTTCCACTTCGACAGCAATGTGATGAATTCCGCCGCCGCGTTTTTCGACAAATTTCGCAATTGGCGAATCATCCGCCGTCGCTTCTAATAATTCAATTCGCGTGTCGCCAATTGGCAACATCGCCACGCGCACTTTTTGATCTTCGACCGTTTCCGTATGAACATTTTCAAGCCCGAGCGCGTCCTGCCAAAATCTTAAAGCTTCGTCGATGCTCTTCGTAGCAATGCCTAAATGACTGATCTTCATATAGAATTTATAATTTCTTCAACCGCCGAATACGGATCACGTTTTTTCTCTGCAACTTCCAGCGCCAAAATTTCCAATTTCTCGTTTGTTCCGTTCGCACCCAGAGTTTTAGCAAGCAGGGTTTCACGAAGAAGTTCTAAAAGCCGCCAGCGTGCAATGTCTTTTCGGCGAATCAGGCTTGTTTCGCTTTGTTTTTGAAAATCGTTGTAACTTTCGATGGCTTTTGATAAATCTTCGATGCCTTTATTCTCAGTTGCCACGGTTTTGACAATCGGCGAATTCCAAAAATCCGGACGATGCGCCAAACTGAGCAGTGATTCAAGCTCTTTTTCCGTTCGAAGCACGCCTTCGCGGTCGGCTTTGTTGATGACAAAAACATCGCCGATTTCCATGATTCCGGCTTTGATCGCCTGAATATCGTCGCCCATTCCGGGAACGAGAACGACGACCGAAACATCAGCTGTTTTGACGATTTCAACTTCGTCCTGTCCGACGCCGACGGTTTCAACAATAATTTTGTCAAAACCCGCCGCGTCCAAAATCGCTACCGCGTCGACGGTTGCGCGTGAAAGTCCGCCGAGATTGCCGCGTGTCGCCATCGAACGGATAAAAACTTTTTTATCGAGTCCGAGCGTCTGCATCCGAATCCGGTCGCCTAAAATCGCGCCGCCGGAAAAAGGGCTTGAAGGGTCGATGCAGACAATGCCGATTTTGTCGCCCCGCCCCAGATAAAAAAGCGCGAGTTTATCAACGAGCGAAGATTTCCCCGCGCCGGGCGAACCGGTAATACCGATGATCAAAGCGTTTCCCGTGTTTGGGAAAACTTCTTTCATTATCTTTGAAGCACCTTCCGCGCCGTTTTCGATTTTCGAAATGGCGCGGGCGACGGCGCGCGGCTCACCCGCAAAAAGCTTTTCGACCAATTCCGCGTGTAGCATTCGTTAAGGACAAAAATAGAAATTAATAAAGATTTTTTACAAAGAGGGATTTTCTCATTTTTCCCGCAAATTGCCAAAGCAGAAAGCCGTTTATTACTTCGAGAGTCGAGTGATTATCGGTTTTCTACCAACGAACCGGGCGAAGATCCGGTCCGACGACGTGATCGCCGGAAATTACTGCCGAGTGTCTTTCAGGATTGAGCAGATGTTCTCCGTCGGTCGCGTGTGAAAAATGCGCTCCATACCAAATCACTACGTCCTCGTTGGAGACGGATTCATTGTTAATAAATTTGTTGATG
>JACCRD010000078.1 GCA_013813755.1 Acidobacteriota bacterium
CTTCAATCCCGACGAACGCTTTGCCGGGGATGCGGTCGATGCGGATTGATTCGGCTTTGAGCGCAAGACATAAATCGTCGGACAAACCGGTAATTCGCGAATATTTTACGCCCGGATCGGGTTTATATTCGTAAGTCGTAACGACCGGACCCGGACAGATATTAACGACGCGCCCGGTAGCGTTAAATTCTCTGGTTTTTTCTTCGAGTTCACGCGCCACAGCGCGGGCTTCTTCTTCTTTGACCTGAACGCGCGGCGGCGGCGAATTTAAATATTCAGATGTCGGCAAAACGTATTCGTCGAAGTTCTGCGGTTTATCGGGCTGCGCGAGCGGTTTATCGATTGTTTCGGGCTCTGCGAGTTCTTCAACGTCCGCTGAAACTTTCCCGTTTAAGTCGCCGGTTTCCCGAACCTGCGTGAACGGAATTTTCGCGCCTTCAGATTCTTTTTCAAACGGATTGCGCCATTCTTTTTCCGCCGGTTTAAAGGATTCGCGGGAAACAAAAATCGTCGGTATCGTTTGTTCTTCGGCTTCCGGCTCGGGCACTTTGGTTTTTTCTCGTGTTTCTTCTGATTTTGCGGGATTGTCAAAACGCTTGAAAATTGCCGGAACTTTTTCGGCGTCCGGTTCGATTTCTGATTCCTGAACAGCGACAGCAGGTTTGTCTGTTAAAACACTCGGAGTTTTTTGGTTTGCTTTGTCAGCGGAGGCGTGGCGCGTCTCGGCTTTTGTCTGCGCCGCTTTATTTCGGGCTTCGCGCCACGCTCGAAAGCCGCCAGACCATTCGCCGAGCCGCATCAGGAAATTTTCCCAAGCCATCGAAAAGTTTCCTGAAAAAGCGGCGAAAGGCAGATTAGTGAGCAGCAAAATGGAAACCGCAAGTAATGCGATCAGTAAAATTCCCGCGCCGACACTGCCGAGAAATCCGCTTAAAAGTGTGCCAAAAGAAAAACCGATCAAACCGCCGGCGTTGAAACTTCCGTCAAAAGAATTCGCGATGCCGAAAACTTTCAGAAGACTCGCCATCGAAACGACAAAGATAACAAATCCGACAATGTGACTTAACAAAGGGTAAAAGATTTCCGCACGGTAACAGCGCCAAGCGAAAAGTCCGATCAGAAAAGGCGAGAGAAGCGCGGTTAAACCGATAGTTTGAAATAAAATACCCGCGACGCTCGCGCCAATTACTCCAATCCAATTTTTGGATTCATTTGAATTAGGACTGATAAAAGGAACGTAATCGTTCGGATTGTAAGTGACAAGGCACAGAAAAACCAGAATCGCCAATGCTGCCAGCGCAACGGCAACAATTTCGTTGCTTCTCGAATTGGAGATTGGCTTCGTTTGTTTTTTATTTACTTCGGCTGCCATTGGTTTAATGCAAAATACAAAATTAAAAATGCAAAATTATTTTTTGTCTTCCAGTTTCAACTTTCTGTCTGTCCCATTTTTTTAAACAATAAAAATTCTTTGATAAATTCATCAATATCGCCGTCCAAAACTGTCTCTACATCCGAGCGTTCAAATTTTGTGCGCGCGTCTTTAACCAAGCGATACGGATGCAACACATAATTGCGAATCTGCGAGCCAAAGGAAATATCTTGTTTACTCGCTTCGAGTTCGGCATTTCCGGCTTTGCGTTTCTCAATTTCCAGCTCATACAGTTTCGAGCGCAAAACCTGCATCGCCACCGCCCGATTTTGAATTTGCGAACGCTGGTTTTGACACGTCACAACAATATTGGTTGGCAGATGCGTGATTCTGACGGCGGAGTCGGTGACATTAACGTGCTGACCGCCCGCGCCTGAGGAACGATATGTGTCAATGCGCAAATCCTTGTCGTTAATTTCAACTTCGATAGTTTCGTCTATTTCGGGCGAGACAAACATCGAAGCAAACGAAGTTTCACGGCTTCCACCCGAATTAAACGGCGAGATTCGCACCAGGCGATGCACGCCCGCTTCGGTGGACATTAAGCCGTAGGCGTATTCGCCTTCAACGCGAAAAGTCGCGCTTTTCAGTCCGGCTTCGCTTCCCGCCTGCTCGTCTAAAATTTCAACCTTAAAATTTTTACGTTCCGCCCAGCGCAGATACATTCGCAGAAGCATCTGCGCCCAATCCTGCGCGTCGGTTCCGCCCGCGCCCGACTGAATCGAACAAATCGCGTTATTCGCGTCAGTTTCTCCGGACAATAAAACTTCGGTCTGCGCTTCATCGACTTCCCTTTCCAGTTTGACGATTAAATCGTTTAACTCCTGAACTGAATTTGTATCCGTCTCAGCAAATTCAAATAACACTTCGGCATCGGAAACAGCGGTCTCAAATTGCTCCTGCGCGCCGATTAATTTTTCGATGCGACTTCTCTGCTGAACGATTGTTTGCGCTTTCGCCGAATCGTTCCAAAAATCCGGCACGGAAATTTGCCTTTCTAATATTTCAAGCTCGGCGCGTCTGGCAGGCGCGTCAAAGAAACCTCGCAAGCTGCGCGACTTTTTCTTTCGTT
>JACCRD010000129.1 GCA_013813755.1 Acidobacteriota bacterium
GACCTTGACCATCGAAAAAATGATTTTGTTCGGTTCGTTATTATTGCTCATAAATTTGTTTTTATTACTTCACTTCTGGCAAATGTGCCGCTTCATCAAAACTTTTAAGTTTGGAAAACCATATTAAATTTGCAAGTAAATCTTTAGGAACGCGGACATCTTTCTTCACCGCATTTTGTCTTGTTCAACTCGAATATACATTCCGCAATCAAAACTATCTGAAATTTTATAATAGCTTTCTTCAAAGAAATACCTGTATTTAATTCCGGGCATCATATCAAACGGACGAATTTGTAAAATTCTTTTTTAGACATGATAACTGTTGTGAGAAATGCCAAACTGAAACTTTTTATAAATGTAGTCAATTTCTATTTCTACAACGCCCATATAATGATTAACTTCTTCCGAAGCGTCAATAATTTCGGGCATTTTTTTGTGATTTTCTCGCATATTTTACAAAGAATTAAGATTATCTTTTCCCTAAATCAAAACGCAAACCGACACGCGCGAATCGCGGCGCGGCGACGTTTCGGTTCGGCGTTAAACCGATGTCGTAACGGTTATCGAAAAGGTTTTCAATCGCCGTGAAAATTTCAAAGTTTTTCGGCAAACGGTAAGCGGCGAAAACGTCCAACGTCGCAAACGGGCGCAGGCGCAAGCGGTTTAAATCGTCTTCAAACTGCGCGGCGGAAAAGCGCGACTGCAAACCAGCTGAGAATTTATTTTGCGGTCCATAGAAGATTTGAAAATTTAATTGCTGTCGCGGAATTTGCGGCAGAAATTTGCCGACTAAATTTGTGTTTGCCGGAAAATCCGTAACGCGCGAATCAACCAGCAGATAACTTGCCGAAAGTCTTAAATCTTTTCGCAAAAGATACTCCGCGTCAATTTCCAAACCGCGCGAGCGAGTTCTGCCGACGTTTTGACGTTGGCGCGTGATTAGATTCGGCATTGTCGTCAAAGTTATCGAAACAACCGGATTTGAAACTTCCGTGACAAAAACATTCGAGCGCAGACTTAATTTTTTGGCGAATCCGATGAAATTTACGCCTGCTTCTGTCGTGTCAGCGCGTTCGGCTTTTAAGTTTTCGTTTGCCTGCGTTAAAACATTGCCGACGCGAAAGGCGCGGTAAAGCTCGTTCAAAGTCGGTGCACGAAACGATTTTGAATACGCGCCGTAAAGCGAAAAGCTGTCGTTGATTTGATAAAGCGCGGCGATGCGCGGGCTGAAAGAATTTTCGCGTCTGTCTGCAAATCGGGCGACGCTTGTTTGATTAGTCGCTAAAATTCGCGTCGCCGAAAGCGCATTATAATTTTCCCAAGCGTCTAATCTCGCGCCGAAATTCAAGTTTAATTTTTTGGTAACGCGCCAGAAATCCTGTACGAAAACTGAGAATTCTCGCTCGCGTCCGCCTGAACTGCCTACGGAAGTTGCGCGATTATTGGCAAAACCGGTTTCATCGCTCGTGCCGCGCACTTGCCGGAATTCAAAAGAAGCGGCGACGGCGTGATTGCCGAAAGCGTTTGACCAGAAAAGATTTGCGCCGACGGCTTGGGACGGAACGCGCTGAATCCGCGACAAGGTTTCCGTGTTTCTGTCGGGCGAAACGGCGGAAAATGTTTGGTCGTAAACTTGTGTTTCGATGAATGAACGAAGCTGAAATGCGCCAAACTTTTGATTCGCAAAATCTGCACCTATTGCGCCTTGCCGAAAATACGTTCGGTTGTCGGTCAGACTTGTACCATTGTCGCGGCGTTCGGCAAATAAATTTCCGCGTGCGAAAATTCGCGCTGTTTCACCGAATCTTTTTTCTAGCGTGAGCAAGCCGTTGTTGTGCCTGCTGTTCGCTTTTGCATCTGCCGCGCCGCGTTCCTGTTCGGCAACCGGAATATAACCGCGAGTTTGAAAAGATTCTAAAGCCAAATCGAAAAACCAGCCGCGTTTTCCGTAAGCCGTAAAAATGCTGCCATCGAATGTTTTTTGCGTTCCGGCGGAAGTTTCAATTCGAAAAATCGGATGATTTTCAGCGGCGTCGGTTGACAAAAGATTGACCGCGCCGCTCAACGCCGTGTCGCCGTAAAACTGGCTCGCGCCGCCGCGCAAAACTTCCGCTTGTTCGACGGCGATTTTGGGAACGCGCGTCCAATATGTCCAACCGCCGAAAGCGTCGTTTAGAGACAGACCGTCGAACAGAACCGCCGTTCGCGCCGCGCCGCTTCCCGAAATGCCGCGCAGATTCGCGCCTTGCGTCGTCGGGTTTGAAGTTTTGCTCGACGAGCGGCGAAATAACGTAAATCCGGCGACTTGCCGCAATGAATCGTCAACGGTTTGCGCCGCCGTTTGTTCGATTATTTCACGCTTTAAGACGACGACGCTTGCCGGAGTTTCGCTTAATCTGGATTCGGTGCGCGTGACGGAAACGGTAACTTCTTCGCGCAGGTTTTGGG
>JACCRD010000146.1 GCA_013813755.1 Acidobacteriota bacterium
GGGGCGAGGACGTGCCGCTTCCCTGAATTTCGTGAATTGCTACCGGCGTGGTGTTGATGACTGTAAAATCAAAAACGAAATCCTGCGCCATCTGGTTAGGTGTTCCGTCCTGATCCATAACCTGGGCGGCAATGACGGTAACGGTGCAGACTTCGCCCTGCGTAAAGTCGGTTGTAGGATCAAGCGTATAAGTCGTTGCGCCGCCGCTCAAAGTAAAAGTTTTAGTGCCGCTCCTCGCGCAACTAATTTGAAATGAACTGTTCGTGGCGGTGACTGCTTCACTGAATGTGACGCTGACGTTCGCGTCCACAGCAATATTAACTCCGTTGTCAGCCGGAACGGTGCTGGCAACGGTTGGCGGATTGTCGACGGGCGGTCCGCCGGTGAATGTCTGTCCTGTGTTGGGCGCGTTCTGCGTGTTCGCAATTGAATTAGCATTCCAGGTAAAGTTTCCGTAAGTTGTACCGCTGCCCTGCAATTGGAGAGAAGTTCCGGCGGCGTTGGTGCCACTCTGCGAAACGCCAATGTCGGTACAAGTCAATCCATTGGCAGGACCGTCGGTTGCTGCAAAAGTACCTTCATAGCAGAGGAATTGGACAACTGTCCCATTGTTGACGAGGGCAACGCCGTCCGGAGCACCGTTTTGAATGCCGGGTGTTAGGACCGAAACGGTTCCATATCCACCTTGCTGTGAAGGTATCGTGGTAGGTAGAGCGAATGTTCCATAAGAGGCGCCGCCGTTTCCGTTATAGAGTACAATTGACCAGTTTGTAAGATTTGTTCCTGCGGGTCCGGCAACCTCAACGAACTCCCCCATGTCAGTGCCAGTGACATCGTAGAGAATCTCATTGATAAAAATGGTTGATGAAGTTCCCGGCACGATCAGAGTTTTTGCTTCAGTTGTTCCTGTGCCGAACGCATTATTCAGTAAAACGGGTTGGATGAAGAATGTTAATAATAAAGCAGCGGTGATCGTCGCCGCCAACATATGACGATAACAATTTAGGTGACTGCGTGCGCAAAAATATTTTCTCATAATAAAAAGCCCTTCAATTTTTTTTGATTTGAAATAAGTGTTAAATTTTGGTTTTTTTCGGCTAAAATATTCAATCGTAGTGAAATATAACCTCAGGAAGTCACTCGCCGCAAATATTGTAACAGTTCATCTAACAAAATAATACACGGTCAGATGCTAAGAAATGGTTTTAAATAAGTTAAATTTTCGTTAAATAATTTATTTTTTTAAGATGTGTCAATAAAACAGTGGACGAAATCGAGCTATTTGTGCGGTTAATTTTATTTCGCGGCGAAAATCT
This sequence comes from Acidobacteriota bacterium, assembly GCA_013813755.1. GTDB lineage: Bacteria > Acidobacteriota > Blastocatellia > Pyrinomonadales > Pyrinomonadaceae. The sequence goes on from JACCRD010000146.1 coordinate 1,317, forward strand.
TTTAGAATATTTTAGTTATGCCTGAACCACGCAATCTAATTTCGCAAGCCGAGCTAAAAAAACGGCTCCAAGCTGACACTGAAAAGCGTACTACCGTTTCGTTTTATCAATATCATCCGATTGAAAATCCGCTACAATTTCGTGATGAGCTTTATCAAAACTTTCTCAATCTCGGTGTTTTGGGAAGAGTTTATATTGCCTCCGAAGGAATTAACGCGCAGATCAGCGTCCCCGCGAAAAACTTTCAGATTTTCAAAGATTATTTATTTTCGATTGATTTTTTAAGTGACGCGCGGCTCAATATTGCGGTTGAAGACGACGGGAAATCATTCTGGGTTTTAAGCGTCAAAGTTCGCAAAAAGATTGTCGCCGACGGCATCGACGATCCGAATTTTTCGATGCGGCTCAAAGGTGCTTATATCAATGCCGCCGAATTTAATGAGTTTGTCGCAAATCCCGAAACAATCGTGGTTGATATGCGAAATTATTATGAATATGAAGTCGGGCATTTTGAAAACGCGCTCGAAATTTCGTCAGACACGTTTCGCGAACAATTACCGATGGCGGTGGAAATGCTTGCCGAAAAGAAGGATAAAAATATAATTATGTACTGCACCGGGGGAATTCGCTGCGAAAAGGCTAGTGCGTATCTTTTACACCACGGATTCGAAAAAGTTTTTCATCTCGAAGGCGGTATTATTGAGTATGTCCATCAGGTCAAAGAGAAGAATCTCGAAAATAAATTTAAGGGCAAAAATTTTGTTTTCGACAACCGACTCGGCGAACAAATCAGCGGCGAAGTAATCAGTAATTGCCATCAGTGCGGCGAAAAAAGCGACACGCACCACAACTGTGAAAACGACGCGTGTCATTTACTGTTTATTCAATGCGAAATTTGTCGTGAAAAACTCGAAGGCTGCTGCTCAGAGGAATGCCGGACAATTAAACGTCTTCCTCTTGAAGAGCAAAAGCATCTGCGGCAAACTCAGTCTGAGAAAACAGATTTATTTAATAACAGCCAAACAAAACTACGAACAAGATTTTTCGATGTGCGTGGCAAATAAGTATAATTTATTTGATTTCGCAAAGTAATACATGACCGCTGTCTTACTTCTCTGCAAATTTCAGTAATTTTTTCTTCAAAATTAATTTAATCGCTCGTTTATGATATTATTCGATTGTTAAATGTTATATATTTATTGGTTTTTTTGAAGAAGAATGGCAGTCGGTATTATTATTCACGTTTCGGTCGGCAGGGAAAAACGCACCGAATTATTTTCAGAAGAAGTCATTCGTTTTGGAACAAATGAAACGTGTGATTTGCAAATCCATTCTGAAAAAGTTTTTGCCACCGGAGTTTGGCTTGAACTGGAACGGGACAATAATCTCTACCGGGTCATTAATTTTAACGAAAAAATCAGTTTAACGCTTAATAACAAACTTCTTCAACGATTTACGGTGATTCAGGACGGCGATACCATCGCTATTCCGGCAACCGACATTTCATTTTTGTTTTTTTCACTGACTTCAAAATCGTCGCTCATCACGACTAATCGTGAACAGCCGCACATTGCTCCGTTTATCGAATCGGCAGCGCTTGAATCCGCCTTTTCGCCAAAACGCGATGACGCGAAAGCTTTTTTGCGCGAATTTGTCCGCGAACTTTCACGCGAAATTTCGTGGGTGACAAAACTTATTGTTTTGGGAATTGTCATCGGCTCGATCAGCGGCATATTTTATCTCGGAATCGCATTTAACAAAGAGCTTCAAAAAAATCGACGGCAAGCCGAACAGCAGAACGAATTCGTCCGCCAGCTGCAGGAAAAAGTGGCGCAAACCAACAATCAAATCGGAGAACTTGACAAATCTAACAAAGATATTATCAAAACCGTTTCGCTCGCCCAAAATCTGCGTGTGCAATATGGCAATGGCGTGTGCCTGATTGTTGGCGTCTATGATTTGGTTGATCGCCGAAACGGCAAAGCGCTTCGTTACCCGGATCCGCAGAGTTTTCAGCCCGATCCGTATGAACCCGTTCCGCCCGTTTCAGAAGATTATCAGCCTGAACCCGCACAAATGGGTTTAACCACCGAGGGCACCGGAAGCCCTGTGGAATATGATTTTATCGGCACCGGTTTTCACGTCGGAAACGGTTACATTATTACGAATCGCCACGTCGTCCAGCCGTGGGAAGAAGACGATTTGGTTAAACAAATGATGAAGGACGCCAAGGGACGGGCGCGCGTTAAAAGATTGGTTATTTATTTTCCAAATTTGCCGCAGTCTATTCCGCTCAAAATTCGTCAGGTCGCCGCACGCGAAGATTTAGCGATTGCTTCGATTGATCCAAATTTTGTTTCTCCTGATTTTCCGGTGTTACCGATGGAGACCGATTCGGAAGCCGCTTCGATTGGAAAAACCGTTGTGACGATGGGTTATCCGAACGGACCTGATCGGCTTCTGGCAATGGTTGACGATGCGGAAGCTAAATCAATAAATGCTAGATTTGGCGGATCAAGACAGTCTCTGATCAATTTTTTGGCACAGTCGCGTAAGATTCTTCCGCTGACCACGCAGGGCGCGATCACTGATTTAGACGCAAGACGCATTGTCCACGACGCGAAAACTGCGGAAGGCGGTTCGGGCGCGCCGCTTTTTGGACAGACGGGAAAAGTTATCGGTGTTAATTTCGGAGTATTTACCGGCAGTAATGCCGCTAATATGGCGGTTCCGATCAGTTTTGCGATTGAACTGCTGCGCAAAGCCGGGTGGGTTTCGCTTGAAGAAATGAAGAACGAAGCCGAGAAACAAAATGCCGCATCCTCAAACACTGACTTAAACGCCTCATCGCGTCTGGCGGCAGTCCAGGGCATAGACAGTTCTTCAAAATAAAACCTTTGCCTGCCGCTTGCGATAAATTGGCAGACGCTTCAATTTTTATTCGAGAAAAATTGTAAAAAATCGAAAAATGGATAATTTAGTTTTTTCAAATATGGCGCATCGTCCGGCACGTACAATCGTGAGCGTTCTGGGAATTTCAATCGGTGTTTTGCTGATTGTTTTTACCGTCGGGCTGACGAATGGAACAATGCGCGAAAGGGCGACCAGAGAGGCGAACGTCGGCGCGGAATTAATGTTTTGCCCGCCCGGAACGTTTTGTGTCAGCGGTTCGGGCTCGTTTCGCCTGCCTGTTTCTCTGAAAAGTGAATTAGAACAAATCGAAGGCGTCTCGGCGGCGATGCCGGTCGGTCAAATTTCGGTCAAAGCCGACACCAACACGGGAAGCCGGACGATTGACGGCATCGATTTCGATCAATACGCCGCACTTTCCGGTCTGCAAATTGTCGAAGGTCAAACCTTTACTCCAAATAGCGATGAAGCGATTATTGACAGTGGTTTTCAGGCTCAAAAGAAACTCAAAATTGGCGACACGATTGATATTTGGGAGCGAAACTTTACCGTCGTCGGGATATACGAACCGGCGGGCGGCGCGAGGATTAAAATTTCCTTGCCGACAATGCAGCAACAACTCGGCAGCGAAGAAAAAGTTTCCGCATTTTTTATTAAAATTAAAGAAGGCTTGACAACCGAACAAGTCGGGGACAATCTCCACAACAAATTTCCTGACAATCGAATTATTCCGTTCAAGGATTTAGAAGAATTTTATATGTCCGGGATGCCCGCGATCAATGTTTTTCTCGATGTCGTCGTTGGTGTCGCCGCCACAATCAGCGCGCTGGTGATTTTGCTGACAATGTACACAACTGTGACAGAGCGAACCAGACAAATCGGAATTATGAAATCGCTCGGAATGGCTAACGCCTCAATCGCCTGGATTATTGCTCAGGAAGCGCTTCTGATTAGTTTTTTTGGAATTATAACCGGAATCGTTCTGACATTTGTTCTGCGATTTCTACTCACAAGAATTACGACTCTAGAAGTTGAAATCAGTCTAACGATAATCGTTATAACATTTGTTGTCGGACTGATTGGCGGAGCTCTGGGCGCGCTCTATCCGGCGATGCGCGCGGCGCGCCTCGATGCGGTCGAAGCTCTAAGTTATGAGTAAATTTTTGTTTTAATTTTGATGTTCGATTTTTGCAATCGGCTCATTTCTGGCGTTTATAACTGTTTGTTCCGCCATAAGCATTTTTTCGCCGGTCATAAAACCTTTTTCGTTTTCTGACGAATTTTCAGATTTGTTGTTTTGGCGCGGCAGAAGAAAAGTAACCAGCAATGCCAATGCCGAAAAACCTGCTCCTAGCCAGAAAACACGATTAACCGACCCTGCCATTGCCGTTTGCAGAATTTCTAAAGTTTCGCTAGGAAGATCAGCTTTTGCCTGCGGGTCAATTAATGCATTCGGATTGCTGGCAAATTCCGCCGCGCTCTCGATTGTCAAATTGCTATTTCCGCTTTGGGCGACTTTTTTGAGTTCGGTTGCGAGTCCGGCGGTTAAAAATGCGCCCATTATCGCAACACCGAAGGCGCCGCCGA
>JACCRD010000186.1 GCA_013813755.1 Acidobacteriota bacterium
TTCGTACGATTTGCTTCCGGAAAGTCCGGCGATTGACGCCGGAGACGATTCAGTAACGGATATACCGTTTCTTCTCGCTTACGACCAGCGCGGCGCGGGTTTTACGCGTAAATACGGAAGCCACGTTGACATTGGAGCAATTGAGACTTTCCCGCCGAATACGGCACCGACGGCAAGCGCGCAGACCGTTTCTGCTATTGAGGATATTGCCAAAGCAATCACGCTTTCCGCTTCCGACGCTGAAAAAAATTCGTTGACTTATACGGTTACCAACCCGTCGAACGGCGCGCTTTCGGGAACCGCGCCGAACCTGACTTACACGCCGAACGCGAATTTTAACGGCAGCGATTCATTTACCTTCAAGGCGAATGACGGAAAACTCAATTCAAATGTCGCCACAGTAACAATTACCGTAGCGGCAGTAAACGACGCTCCGACCTTTACAAAGGGCGCAGACCGAACCGTGCTTGAAGACGCGGGCGCGCAGAGCATCAGCGGATTCCTCTCAAACATCAGCACCGGACCCGCCGACGAATCCGGTCAATTGATTAGCTTCCCTGTAACAGGCAATACCAATTTTCTTCTATTTTCGTCAGCACCGACGATTGATGCGACGGGCAATCTGACCTTTACCGCCAAACCCGACGCGTACGGTTCGTCGACTATTACCTTCTCGGCGCAGGACAGCGGCACAACCTCGAACGGCGGAGTTAATACAAGCGCCACCCAAACCTTTGTCATCAATATCACGCCGGTCAACGACGCGCCGAGCTTTACCAAAGGCGCAAACCAGATTGTTAATGAAGACGCTGGCGCTCAATCAATCGCAGGCTGGGCAACGGCAATCAGCGCTGGTCCGGCTAATGAATCCGGTCAGACAGTCAGTTTCGAGGTTTCAAACAATACCAACGGTTTATTCTCCGCGCAGCCGACAGTCAGCTCGGCGGGTGTTTTGACCTACACGCCCGCTGCCAATGCTAACGGCACGGCAACCGTTGCATTGCGAATTAAAGACAACGGCGGAACCGACAACAGCGGCGTTGATGCCAGCGTTACGCAGAGCTTCACTATCACCGTCAACTCGGTTAATGATGCGCCGCTTGCCTCTAATGACAAAGCGACGCAAGGCTTGCAATACAGCGATGCCATTCAGACGATCAACATCGGCGGAACGGACATTGATTCGCAATCGGTAACAGCTTCCGTTTCGTTTACCAAAGACGGCGGAACGGCGCAAGCCGGATTGCCGTCAGGAATGACGCTTTCGTCGCCCGCAATCTGCACCGCTTCGACCACCTCGCTCATCGGAGCGGGAACATCCTGCGGCTGGACGGTTTCGGGTAGGGCAATGGTCGCTCCGGGAACATATGTTGTGACTGTTACGGTCAGCGACGGCGCGCTTTCAAATTCGACCGGCTTCACGATTACGGTTAATCGAGAAGATGCGCGGGCGACCTACACCGGCGCATTGTTTGCCGCTACATCAACGGTTTCATCCGGCACCGCAACGGTAACACTTGCGGCGACGATTCAGGACATTTCCGCTATATTGGGAAATCCTGATACTTTGCCGGGCGATATTCGCAACGCGACGGTCAGATTCGTCAACCGGGACGCGGGCGACGCGACTCTTTGCACGGCGTCGGGCATTGGACTGGTGAATCTGAGCGATTTGACAGTCGGCACAGCGACCTGCAACTGGACAGCGAATATCGGAACCAGCGATGCACAAAGCTTCACAGTCGGTATTGTCGTCGAAGGTTTCTACACCAGAAACGATGCAGCCGACAATACGGTGGTCACAGTCTCCAAACCGATTGCGGGAGTAGTTTCCGGCGGCGGTTATCTGCTTTTGACGAGTTCGGGCGGACAACGCGCTGGCGACGCCGGAACGAAGAACAACTTCGGATTCAACATCAAGAATGATAGAAACGGACCGAAAGGTAATATCAACGTAATCGTTCGACGAATGGAATCCGATGGCATTCTTCACGCTTACCAAATCAAAGGCAATGCGATGACATCGCTCGTTTCTAAATTTGCCACATCAACGACGCCCGGCACGGCGACTTTTAACGGTAAAGCCAACATTCAGGACATTACCTTTGCTAATGACCCGGTAAATCCGCGGGTCATCAGCGTTGACGGAGGCGCAAGCCTACAGGTTGTAATGACCGACCGAGGCGAACCGGGAAGCAGTGATTCGATTGCCGTTACTCTCTGGGACAAAAACGGCGGATTATGGTTCGCCAGCAAATGGGACGGGGTTAAAACTGTCGAACAAACCCTGGGCGGTGGAAACTTGCAGGTGCGTTAACCTACTAAATCAATCACGCTATAATGGTTTTGTAAGACGAAGCTCTTGCGATTATAGGGAAAACTGCGCTGTTCTTAACCGTTTGCAGCGCGGGCGCAGGCGGCAATCAATCCGCCTTAAGCATCAACTAAAAAGAAAAAAGCCGTGAGCATCAAAACTCGCGGCTTTTTGATTGAAATTGATTGGCGATTCGGTGCGAATGACTGGTGTCGGAAAGATTGTTTATTTGACTCAAAGCAATTCGGATTTGTGGGCGAGCGCGAATTTTATCAGAACGTGACTGCCTTTCAGGTCGAGTTTCTGGCAGATGTTGGCGCGGTGCGTTTCGACCGTGCGGTAACTGATGAAAAGCTCATCGGCGATTTCTTTGCTGGTTTTGTATTCGGCGATGAGTTTGAGAACGCGGCGTTCGGTCGGCGTGAGGTCTTTGATGCCGGTTTTTTCCTCGCTTAAAGCGGCGGCGCGGCTGCTGCGTTTGACGAGATAAGACGTTAAAACGGAACTCGTGTAATGTTGTCCCGCGGCGACTGATTTAATGCAGATTACAATATCGGTCAGGGCGCTGTCTTTTAAAACGTAGCCTTTGACTCCTAAATTAACCGCTTCGTTGACCATATCTTCGTCGCGTTGAATCGTCAGAAAAACCATCTCGACATTCAACTTCTTTTTTCGCACGGCGCGGGCGACCGCGAAGCCGTCCATCAGCGGCATATCAATAT
>JACCRD010000141.1 GCA_013813755.1 Acidobacteriota bacterium
GCTTTGATATGAAAACTGACAGTTTCGCGCAAAGCCCGGTCTTCAAAGGGCATCGCCTTGTTTGCTAATTCTTCGGATGAATAAATTGCTTTGATTCGTGGATGAAAATTGTATTTGTCTGTCAGGGAACGCGCCAGAAGCAACATTGAAACTTCATCAGCGCCGGGCTGGACGGCGATTTTCTCCGACAATTTGAGCCGATTTGTTTCGGCAATTAGCTTTTCGCGGTCGGCAACGTGAATGCCTTTTGGCTTCGCGTCGTCCTGCGACAAAATTAAATAATCAATTGTGCCTTCGCGGACGAAATTGATTGTTTGGAGATTAATTTTCAAATCACGAACACGCGCCGCTTTATAATCGGCAAGCGCGAAAGCCGGTATTTCCTTTTCTAACTTAGCGGTATCGCCTTTTGACTTCGCGTCGCTTTCCACGGAAATTTCCGCCCAGCGCGCCAGTTTTTCACGATACGCTTCATTTTTAACATCGCCGGTCGGCGCGAGTCTCATAATCACGCTTGAGCCGTAGATTTTCATCTTCGGCGCGAGACCACGCATTTCGCGCAAAAACTCAAGGCGGCGCATCGCCGTTACGTTGTCGGTTTGATGAATGCGCATGGCGACGAGTCCGCCGTAAGCAAGCATATCAACTGACACAATCGCCGCGTCAAATGTTTTTAGATTTTGCGTTTTCAGCCATTTGATAATTTGGTCGGAATTGCCCGGTTCAGTAAAACGCCCCAAAAGCTCTTTCGGCGGCGTAACGATTTCAGCGTCGCCAATCAAACCCATTTTCACGGGAAACTGCAAACACGGCGGTCGGTCGTCGAGCGGAATCAGCAAAATGCGCGAACTTATTTTCGGCTGGCTTTGAGCAAGTATTGGAACAATTAGCAATGCGAAACAAAAAAGCAAAATTCCGTACAGTGGGAAAGCTTTCAAGGTGGTTGTGTAAAATTTGTGTTTACCTGTGTTCATCTGTGGTTACTTCCTGCTTAATTTTTCAATTAAATCGTCGGTCAAACTTTGCGCGGCGAATAAACCGAACCCGCCGAACTCGGATTTTTGAGCGAGCCGCAAATAACGCTCGTCGAGTTTTTTGTCTTTCGAGTTGTAAAAATGTCCGATAAACAGCGCCGGATAAATTTTCGTCTTTGGCGAAACGTCGCGCCGGAAATCCTTCGCCCAATTTTCGACCCGCGTAAAATCTCTGCTGTAAAGCATCGGTAAAAGCGCGTCAATATAATTTTTCTGCGACCAGAGTTTCCAGTTCTGTTGTTTGAGCCGCAAATTTTCTTCGATATTCGGAAAAACCGCCGCTGAAATCTCCCATTGCGGCTGCAGATTCCTGACAATTTCTCCGAGTTCTGCGACAACTTCCGTTACCTTTCCGGCTTTCCAGTCCTGCCAGGTTCGCCATTCCTTCGGCGTCTCCTGTGCATCAAGTTTTTTTGCGTCCAAGCCGGTTTCTTTCTGAAACGCCTTGAGCGTTAACGGATTGTAATCAAAAGGCGCGTCATTTGGCTGTAGCGGATAACGAATGTAATCCCACTGAATACCCACGAGTTTCGGATATTTGCGGGCGATTTCGCCGACGATCTGACGCAGAAATTTTCGCGCCGCGGGGTTTGCAGGGGAAATAAAAATCTTGTAAACATCGCGGTTCGCGCCTTCAGCTTCGGCTTTGACAAACGGCGAACCGTTTTTATCGAGCATCGCCCATTCCGGAAACTGCTTAAAGATCGGAGATTTCTCCAGTCCTCCGAGATTTGTGTTCCACTGGTGAAAAATATGCAGCCAGGCGTGAATTTTCAGATTTAATTTCGCGCCTTCATCCAGATAAATTTGCAAAACGTCCCAGGTCGTATTTTGTCCGGCTGCGTCTTTATGCGCGACGCCGTACGGAATCGCCAGCGGACGCTGCAGGGCGAATTTCGACGGGTAAATTGTATAGCCGTCCCAAAATGTTTCAAGGTAAATTGTATTCAAATCGGCGCGTTTAATTTGTTCGAGTTCCCGACGAACAAACTCGCGCCCTTTCGTCGCATCTTTACGAATTTCTTCACTCGCGCCGATAAAGGGACGCACCCAAACCGCTCGCGTCTGGGCTTGAGCGGCAAAAGCGAAAGCGAAGAAAATCAACCACAGATTTATACTTATGAACACGGATAATTTAAAAGAGTTGGAGAAAAAATAAAATTTTCTGCCTTGCCTTTTCTTTCCTAAAATCTTTTTTTTCCCGATTAATTTTCTTTTCATAAATCTGTGTTCATCTGTGCTTATCTGTGGTTTTATTCTGATTATTTCTCTGTGGGGCGATTATTTACCGTCGAGGCGCTGGTATTCAACATTTCCGTTGTAAGCGATTCGGGCAATCGTCCACGAACCCGCCGTTAAATTTCCGGTTTCAAATTTGAGAGTGATTTCCGATGTGGGCGCGACGGCAAACCCTCGCTCGCGCGGAAATTTCGGCTCATCTGAATAAGTCCCGCCCGCCCACGCTTCAGGCGGCGTAACAAGCGCGACTGCGCCTTCAATCGTCTGCCGGTGCGTGTTTTTAATTTTAATCGTCACGCTGCCGGTGCGTGTTTTTTCGGTTGTCCATTCGAGATTAAACGGCTTGCCAATTTGCAAAACGTCCTGAAAAGTCTGCCCTTCGTGTTCGATGCGCGCTTTTATCAAACCCGAAGCGCGTTCAAACTGCAAATCTTTTTTAACCGGAAAACCGACAACGACGACATCTTTGACAAACGAGCCGTTCGGTGCGATGTCAAAACTCAATTTATCCGGCACGACGCGCCAATCTTCCGGAACTTCTAAAACAACTTCACCTTTATAATTGCGGTCCTGATAATTGTTGACGACCTGCACGCGAACGACGACAGTTGTTGTGCCGCCCTGATTATATTTGTCGTCGTATGAAAAAGTCGAAAGCTCACCCATCTGTTCAACCGGGCGCAAAGAAATTTTCACCGCGTCGTTGCCAATCGGAGCCGCGCCGGAGTTATGCAGCCAATACCGGGAAAAAACAGGCTGGACGATTTCTTTTGTCGCACCGTCCATTTGACCGACCGTTTCCTGAAGCTGAATTTTCTTCGGCTTCAAGCTAAATGTTTCGATTGAAAAACCTTTAATTTCCGTTCCGAAGGTATTACCATTTGAACCTAAAGTATCGGCATCTCCTTCCAAAAGCCCGACTTGCCCGAATTCCCAACCGCTTTGACCAAGCATAAACTTATGATTCGTTTTTATTCCTTCTGTTTCGTAAAATCTGACAAACAAAGCTCTTTCATTCTCTTTATAAACGGAACGGAAATTTGCCTGAGGATTCCCGCCAAGTTTCAAAGCTGAAACGATGACATTCTCATTATCGACCGAGAGAAAACTTTTCTCACCAGGCAAATCGCCGTCGTGAACGCCAGTCTGCACGGCAATCAGCGGATTATTAAAGTCTTCGCCGACTTTCACCGTGTCGGCTTTGCGCCAACTTCCGGTGTGCGGATAAAGCGCGTAATTAAAAACGTGCGTTTTGTTTTCTGGCACAAAATCAAACGGCAGATTTACACCCGGAAAAATCGCCGTGTGTGTTAAAAATAAAGTCAAAGTATTCGGGTTTTCCAAAGATATGGCAGGCGTTCCGTTGTTTATTAAAGCCACGCCGTAATCGGGAATTTGCGGCAGATTATTTGTATCAGCCAAACTTTCAGCTGAAATATTCAGCACAAATTTGTCCTCTCTGGTCGAGACAAGCAAATTTTCAATCGCCCTTTTCGCGTCGCCGGCAATTAACAAAGTCGGAACCGGCGACCAATCTTTCGGAATGTCTTTGTCGTAAATAAAAAGATACGCGAAACCATCACGTTTTAATCTATCGTCAAATTTAATTTTTATTTCCGCTGAAATTTGTTTGAGCAGAGCCGCCGAATAAAGATTTTCTTTTTCGCCGCCAAGCGCGATTCTAAAGCCGTGATACGCGATGTCATCGTTAAGTTTTTTCGGCATCGTTGAATCTTCAATGGCAAGTTTTTTGCGCCGCGCCGCGTCATTGTCATCAAAAAATGGCGTGACCGAAACACCGCGTTTGATGAGTGTCGAAACAATCGTTTCCGTCAATTTTGCATAATTTTCACCGTGCGGTCGAACCAACGCTGTCGGTTTAAAAGGAACGCTCGCAACACTTTTGCCGTTTGCGTCGATAAAATTTAGATTGAGCGTCGAACCATATTCCGCCCAATTATTGACGGCGTAAACAGGCGCGCCGGAAACGAGTTTGTCTGTATTGGTGCGAAAATCTAAAAAACCTTTACTGTTATTGCGAACGACCGTTCCAAAACGGTCTTCGGTCACAAGCGCGCCGCCTGTTAGATTAAGCGGAAAATTGACAACAAAAAGTTCGTCTCTGCCTTCGTAATTTATAAGTTCGGTTTTGAAATCAATACGCTTGATGCCTTTATGAAGCGAAATTGTTTGGCGGTATTTTTGCATATTCGGCAGTTCGCCTTCGATAACAATCCTCCTGCCCTCGTTCGCCAAAGGATGAGAAACAATGTTGGAAGGCTTTTCAGTGGAAAACTTTTTCTCGCCGGTTGTCCAAAATTCCCACGCCGGGTAGATCACGTTTTTTTTTGTCAATTCTTCTTTCAAAACAGCGATTTCATTGGCAAAATGTTTGTTCTCTGAATTAATAATTTCGCGGTTTGCCTGAATATCGTAAATGCTTGAAATAGCGCCGCCTTTGCTTGTGTCAACGGTTACTCGATAAAATTCGTTGCGGATTATTTTCAGTTTTGAATTCGAATGCAGACCGCCGCCGTATTCAAGCCGTCGATATTCGTTCGGCTTAAAATAATAAGTTTTATAACCGAGCGACGGAACTTCTTCGGCAACAAACTCTATTTCTTTCGCTTTTTCACGCTTGGAAGTTTGTTTATCAATGTTTTCAGCGCCGATTGTTTCAAATTTAATGACCGAACCCTTGTCGTCAATCAAATCATAATCGAAATTAGGTTCGCCAAAATCAACTTTGACTCGCACAATATCGCTTCGTTTCCAACTCAACGGATTAAAAACAACAAGCGGTTTAACCAACTTTGCACCTTGAACTTTGAAATTTGAATTCGTATTGATTTGTTTCGCAATAAATTCGAGTGAATCGTTCAGCGCATTTTTAGAAAGTTCAAATGCTTCGCGGTAGCCGTGAACCAAATCGAGAAAGGCGGAATCAGACGGCGTACCGGTGATCGCGTCGTGGTGCGAGCCGAAAAAGATTTGCCGCCAGGCTTTATCGAGCGCTAAATCCGGGTATTTCGCTCCGTGCAAGTAAGCAATCGCGCCGAATTTCTCTGCCGTAAGCGTCATATTTTCAGAAAGTCTCTGACCGACTTTCAAATCGGAACGCGCCGCCATTACGCCGACGTGAAAAAATAATTTGTCGCGCGACGTGACCGGCGGTTTAACTTTGTTTTCGGCAATTTCTTTGTTGAGCGAGTCGAAATACAAATCCTGCGCCTGTCCGGTGACGCGAATCTTTGGAATATTGGCTTCCAGTTTTTCAACGTTTCCGGCAAGATTTGTCCACGGCGGCGTAAAATCGGCGGCGTTGATTCGCAGATCAACCGCCGAATTGAAAGTTTGCGTTTCGGCAAATTTTCTTTCGGTTGTCGCTCTGAAATTGTCGAGCGTGTAATTTTTGCCGCTCCCGAAACCGGAAAACGAATAAGCGTAATCGACGCGCCGGTGCAGAAGACGCGAACCGTCGAGCGCATAATCGTAGAAAAACGGCTCAAAACCCGAAATCTTTTTTGACCACGCGATGCCGTTAAATCCTGACTTTTGCGCAATTTGCGAGATTTGCGGCGCGTGTCCGAAAACGTCCCAGAGCGCGAGGGATTTGGCGCGTCGTCCGAGCATCGCTTCGTGCATTGCCTGTCCGTAAAGAATATTGCGAATTATGCTTTCGCCGCTGATGGTTAATTCATTGAATTGGTTATACGCGCCGCCGGTTCCGACACGTCCGTCTTTCACCGCCTGTCGCAAAAAATCGCGGTCTTCCGGGTGCGTGTCGAGATACGGTTTTAGGTAATCTATCTCTGAGAGAAAAACCCCATACTTCGGATCAGCACGAAGTGAATTCAAATATTGATTGGTATTTGAAAGCGTGATGCGTGAATAACCGCGTTGGTCGTGCAGATAAACCGGATCGACGTGAAAACCTTCGAGATAGAAAATCGTTCCCGGCGCGACAGTTGATTTGTATTCAGCTGATTTTCGTGCGCCCGCTTCGCTTTTCCAGATTCTGAACAAAGCTGTCCAGCCGCCGTTTTTACGCCAGTAATCACCGGCAACTCCTGAAGCGCGAACGATTAAAAGATTCGCGCCTTTTTTGAATTCGGCGGGCGCAACTTTCCCGACATTGAGCGAATAACCGCCATAAATTTTCTTGCCGTTGAGCCAAATCGAACCTAAAAATCCATCAGTTTCGACGAAGCGCAATTCATCTGTTGCCGAATCGACGTAACTCGCTGCATAAATTGTCCCAATTGTTTTACCCACGAACAAATCATAAAAATCAAATTTTGAATTGACGGCTAAATATTCGCGCCAACTTATTTCGGTAATATCGGGTAAAGTTTTTATGCTGCTTGCCGCGCCGACTTCAGGCAGAGGAGTACTTGCCGGCTCGATCAATTCTTCAGGATTTGTACGACCGTCAATCTTAAAACCGGCTTTTTGCGTTCCGATTTGCGGCTTTATTCGACCAATGCCGCCAAACGGCGCGAGCCAGTCTTTTTCGGGTAAGTTTTCGATGTTAAAACGGTTGAAGTTTTCCCAGGCGCCCGCGTCGATTTCCGCTGGAAGCGCGTTCGACAAAAGCCATTTCTCGATGTGCCCGCCGTCCTGGATTTTTTGTAAATCATTTTGAGCAGTGAGCGGTGAGCAGTGAGCGGTGAGCAGAAAAAGCAAAGCCGTCCGGAGTAAGTATCGAAAATTGAATTTTAAACTTTGAACTTTGGATTTTGAATTTTGGACTTTGAACTTTCTCATACAGCGTTGTTGGTCAAAAAGAACGTTGCTCGATAACGGTCGGCGCGATAAAAAGTTCTCACCGATTCGACCGCCAGATTTGATTCGGTAAATACGACTCGGTGGACAATTAAAATTGGCGATTTAAGTTTAATTTTAAGAGCGTCAGCAATTTTTCGATCGGCACAGGTGGCTTCCAAAACTTCTTCAGCGTGGTGCATTACGATGCCGTAAACGCTTCCCAAAATTTTGTAAAGCGATTCTTTTTCGAGATTTTTTTTGTCCAGATCAGGAAATCGTCTAACGGGCAAATAAGCGTCTTCAAAGGCGAGCGGCAGATCATCGGCAAGGCGCAGACGCTGGAAATGAAAAACTTCGTCGCCCGCGTTTATGCCAAGTTCTGTTGCCGTATCCGGTCCGGCTCTTTCGCGCTCGGACAACAAAATTTTTGAGCTTGGCACAAGTCCGCGTCCGCGCATCTCTTCAGTAAATCCAGCCAAATTTCGGGTGTGAACGTCTAATTTACGCTTTGCGACAAAAGTTCCGATGCCGCGCTCCTGATAAACAAAACCTTCGCTTTTTAAACTGTTTAGTGCCTGACGCGCGGTCATTCGGCTGACTTTGCAAAGCTCCGCCAATTCGCGTTCGGACGGAACGGCTGCGCCCGCTTTCAGTTCGTCACGTTCGATTTGACGGCGTAATTTTTCGTGAATTTGAGCGTAAAGCGGAACCTGGCTCGCGCGATCAAGTGGCAAATTCATAAATTTTTCGATTTGAAATAATGTGGACTAGACCACTTCAGAAATAGCATTAAACAAAAGTTATTTCAAGAACTCTGACATAAAAGAAACTAAAATTTTTTACTCGCATCATCGGAGAATGATAAATACTTTACGTAAACTCTGTAATCGGAACGGCTTAGAAGAAAAATGTAAAGGCAATAAAGTTGTCGGAATTTGTATTGTAAATTGTTTTTCGTATTTTCAGTTGACAGCGCGAGCCGTTTTCCTGTTTAATCACCTTACCGAGTGGTCTAGTCCACTTTCCCATTCCCAGAAAATTTGTAAATTGTTTCCGCGCACTTTTTAGATGAGGTTTTTATTTGTGTCAAAAAAACTTTGCTTCTGTACAATTTTGCTGATTTGCGTCTGCTTCCAGTGGACGGTTTTCGGCAAACAGCAGAGCGGCGCAGTGCAGATAATACCTGAACCAAAGCATTTGGAAGCATCGGGCGAAAGTTTTCGCTTAAAAAACGGAGCGCGAATTTCAATAGCTGACGCAAAATCTACGGCTGATCGATTCGCGGCGCAGGATTTCGCGGCTGACGTTAAACAAACCGCCGGTGTTGAATTAAAGATCGGCGGCGGACGAGACATTTTGATCGGCTTACTCGAAAACGCGAGCATTAAAAAAGAATTCAGCAAAGCCAGACTCGAAATTCCAAATGATTTTAACGATGAAGGTTACGCTTTAATTGTCACGCCAAACAAAATAGTCGTCGGCGGCAAAACCGAATCGGGAACGTTTTACGGGTTGCAGACTCTGAAACAGCTTGTGCGCGGCGAGGGCGCGAATGTTTTTGTGCAGGGCGCGCGAATCATTGATTACCCGACAATGCGTTATCGCGCTTTTTCCGACGATGTTTCGCGCGGGCTTGTTCCAACGCTCGATTTCGTCAAACGCCAAATTAGAACGTTTGCAATGTTCAAAATGAATATGCATTCGCTTTATATGGAGCAGACGTTCGCATCGAAATCGCACCCTTTATTCGCGCCCGAAGAGGGAAGTTTTACAGCGGAAGAATTAAAAGAAATCGTCGCTTACGCCAAAAATTACCACGTTGAAATTGTGCCGCAGCAGCAAACTTTTGGGCATCTGCACAAAGTTTTAAAGTTTGAAAAATATAACCGTCTGGCGGAAGTTCCGTATGGCGACGTGATTACGCCGCAGGAAGAAGATTCTTACAAATTTGTCCACGATTTATACAAAGAAATCAACGAAATCTTCCCGTCGAATTTTTTGCATATCGGCGCGGACGAAACTTTTGAATTAGGCGAGGGCAGAAGCCGCGAAGTGTCAAAGGAAAAAGGCGTCGGAAAAGTTTATTTTGAACACATCGGGCGCGTCCGGGATATTTTGAAGCCGTATAATCGCCAATTGATGATGTGGGGCGACATAGCGCTTAGTCACCCGGAACTGATCGGCGAAATTCCGAAAGACGTGATCGTGATGAACTGGGCATACGGTCCCCGGGAAAGTTATACGCCGCGCATCGAGCCGTTTCAAAAAGCGGGCTTAAAGCAGTTTGTTTGTCCTTCGGTTTATAACTTTAACCAGATATTTCCGAATAACGAAAATGTTGCCGTCAACATTCCAAACTTTGTCCGCGACGGGCAGAAAGCGGGGGCGATCGGCGTGATGAATACGAATTGGGACGACGATGGTGAGACGCTTTTTGAGATGACGTGGTACGGCGTCGCAATGGGCGCGGCGGCAGGATGGGAAAAAGCTCCACTCGACGTTGAAAAATTTGACGGTAAATTCGACTGGGCTTTTTTTCGCAGTGAAGGCGATGATTTAACAAAAACGATTCGCTCTCTCGGCGCGTCAAGCAAAACCCTTGGCATCGAAAACATTCAGCCAAACGCGCTTTTCTGGCAGAACCCGTTTACCGCGCAGTTTCAAAAACTTGCCGGTGAAAAACTTGAAAATGCTCGCCGGATGCGTCTGGGCGTTGAGGCTGCCGAAGAAAGTTTGATCAAAAATTCTGGGCGTGTCCGCCGCAATTCGGAGATGCTTCCGGCGATTCGTTTCGCGGCGCAGAGGCTTGATCATCAAGGGCGGCGCCTTATTTTGCTTGAACAATTCAGCCAGGCTTACTGGGACGCCTATTTGAATATGTCTGATCGCCAGCGCGTGCGCAAATTAACTTGGTATTCAGGCGCGATCTATAATTATTTGCGCGAAATGGCGGAAGAAACCGGCGAGCTGAAAAGAAAATATAGGGCGCTTTATCTGGCGGAAAATCGCCCGTCGCATCTGGAGAGCGTTTTGGCGCGGTACGACCAGTCGATTCAGATGTGGCTCGATAAATCTTTACAAATTAGAAACGCGCTGGCGCGATATGCCGAAAACGGCACAATTCCGCCGCCCGAAGAAATCGGACTCGTTTATCGAGTCAAAAAATAAAGGAAAACGTTGAACTTTAAAGAAAAGGGGAAACTAACCGATTGATTCGCACGAGGAGAGAATATGACTTGTTTGAAAAAAATTACTTTTTTGCTGCCGGCAGCAATATTTAGTTTAGCGATGTTTGTCGCACCGACTTTCGCGCAGACTATTACGGCGACGGTTTCAGGAACAATCACCGATCCGAATGGCGCGGTTGTTCCGGGCGCGACCGTGACTGCTCTTTCAGTTGACACCGGACAGAGGAAAACCACCGTCACGAGCGACGAAGGCGTTTACACAATTACGTTTTTGCCGCCGGGAACCTACAATGTTACGGTTTCCAAAACCGGTTTCGCAGATGTCGCGCGTGAAAACATACGCCTCGAAATCGCGCAGACGGCAAATATTGATGTTGCGCTCGGCGTCAGCGGCGGCGAAGTGACGGTGGATGTCGGGAGCGATGAAACACCGATTCTGCAAACCGAAACTTCAAATCTAGAAACGACTATCGAAGCTAAACTGATCGAAGATTTACCGACGGCAGACCGCAATATTTTCAACTTTGTCAATCTCGTTCCCGGCACGATTGATGCCGGATCCGCACTCGGCAATCCGGGCAGCGCTGTCGGTTCGGCAGGGAATCGCAATTTTTTCGATTCAAACTTTTCAGTCAGCGGCGGACGCGCTTCGTCAAACGATATTCTCCTCGACGGCGTAACCAACACCATCGGCGATTTCGGCGGCGTCGCAATTTCGCCGCCGCAGGATTCGATCCGCGAGTTTAAGGTTATTTCTGGTGTCGCGCCTGCCGAATACGGACGAACAGCGGGCGGCATCGTTACGATTGCTTCGAAAACGGGCGGCAATAAATTTCACGGGGCGCTTTACGAGTATTTTCAAAACCGTGATTTAAACGCTAACGGATTCTTCCGCAATCGCAATCCGGCGACAGCGCAAAGAATTGCCGTCAAGCGCAATCAATTCGGCGGCGCGATCAGCGGTCCGGTTTTTCTTCCGGCTTTTGGCGAAGGCGGACCGAGCGTTTATGACGGCAAAAACAAAACCTTTTTCTTTTTTAATTATGAAGCCCGCCGCGAGTCCAATCCTTTTACGCGCGAACTTTTAACTTTGCCGACAGCAGGACAGCGCGCCGGCGACTTGTCAGATTTGCTCGGCGGCAATCGCACGGATATTCTTTTCGGTCCGAATAATCCGGGCGGCGCTTCGGGGACTCCGGTTCGCTTCGGGCAAATTTTCAATCCGTACGGCGCGTTTGTGCCTTATTTGCAGGTCAATTCTAACGGCACGACAACGCAGGTTCTCGGTCGCCCGGTTTTTATAAATAATAATATAAGCAATCTTCCTGTCTGCCCGACCGGAGCGGTAGCGCGCACGGCGGCTTGTCTCGACCCGGTTGCCCGCGCCGTCCTCGGATTTCTGCCGCTTCCGAACTCGACCGGCTCGACTCTGCCGAATACGCCGGGCGTAATTAATAATTTTGTCATTAACGACACATCGAAATTCACGCGCGATATTTTTGCAGGGCGAATTGATCAGAGAATTTCTGAACGGCAGCAGCTTTTCGGTCGTTTTTCCTATGAAGTGCGCCGCGACGCGCAGCCGAATTATTTCAATTCAGCCGCTTCGAACGCCCGCACAATCCGCGATAGTTTCGGCAATTTTACCATCAACCACGCTTACAACTTAACTGAAACCGTTGTTAACAATATCCGCTACGGCTACACGCGGGTTCGCGCCAACCAGCGCCCGAACGGGCAGGGATTTGACGCGACGACGCTCGGTCTTCCGGATTATCTGGCGCGAAACGCGGCTAATCTGCAGTTTCCCGATTTTAGCATCGGCGGCGGTGCGGACGGTTTGACCGTTCCCGGACAAATCAACACCGGTTCAATCGGCGGCGCGGGCAACGATCAGCCGCGCGATGTTCACACGCTAGCCAATGCGGTATCGGCTGTGCGCGGCTCGCACACGCTTAAAGCGGGTGGCGAATTTCGTCTCTATCGTTTTTATCCTTTTCAATTTTTTACGCCGCAGGGTTCATTTAGTTTTGATCGAACTTTCACGCGCGGACCGGTCGCATCTGTTTCCAATACGATTGCCGCCACTTCCGGCTCGGCTCTTGCGTCGTTTCTTCTGGGTTTGCCGTCGAGCGTCAGCCGCGAAATCATTACGCCGCTTACCATCTACAAAAAATACGGCGCCGCTTTTGTTCAGGATGATTACAAAGTCCGCCGCAATCTGACTCTAAATCTCGGCGTCCGCTATGAACTTGAAACAGGGACCGGCGAATCAAATCAGCTGGTCACCAATTTTGACTTCGACCAGCCATCTCCGATTAACGGTCAGACACGCGCGGTTACCGACCCGTTTGTCAACCGATTAAATCCGACGGCAACCGATCTGCGCGGTCTGCTTTCTTATCCGGAAGGCGGGCAGACGAGAGCGAACCGTAATCGTTTCGCGCCGCGCGTCGGTTTTGCCTACAGCTTTGGTAATAAAACGACTCTGCGCGGCGGCTATGGAATCTTCTTCCTGCCGCAATCGCTCGAAGGCACGACGGCACAGGGCACAAACTTTACACAAAGCTCGGTTCAGGCAGCGCAAACCGGACAAGTGACGGCTTCAACCATTTTATTGACCAATCCGTTTCCGACGGGAGCGCAGGTTTCCACCGGCAACACGCTCGGCTCCGCGACACGGCTTGGCAGTGATATTTTCGCCGTCGAACCGGAACGCAAAAATTCTTATAATCAGCAGTGGAATCTTGTCATTCAGCGAGAACTCGCTAAAAACCTGGTTCTTGACATTGCTTATGTCGGCAGCAAAGGCGTTCATTTACCGATTCAGCAGGTCAACTTAAATCAGCTTTCGCCCGAAACTCTAAACTTTGCGCTCAATAATTACACACAGCCGAATTCGTGTAGTTCAGCTGCTGCGGCTCCGTTTACATTAAACATTGCGTGCAGCGCGCTTCCGAACTTGAGCGAGAACGGCAGAGTCGCCGCGTTTTTATCACAGCAGGTGGCAAATCCATTGCAGGGTTTGACTCCGGCGTCGGGCGCTTTTAACGGCGCGTTTATCGCTCGCGCTCAATTGCTGCGTCCTTTTCCGCAATACCAAAACGTGTTTTATTTCCGCCCTCTGATCGGCGACAGTAATTATCACGCGCTGCAGATCAATCTGCAAAAACGTTTCAGCGACGGATTGTCGGGAACCGCCAGTTATGTTTTTTCAAAACTGAAAGATACGAGCGGCGTGGGCAACGGCGCGGCGTTTCTTGACCCATCGGCGGTGCAGGACGTTTACAATTACAGAGAGGGCGAATATTCGCTTTCCACTCTGGACGTGCCGCATCGTTTTGTCGGCAGCTTCTCTTATGAATTACCATTCGGTCGCGGCAGGCGTTTCGGCAAAAATTTGAACAAATTCGCCAATTTCTTTTTAGGCGGTTTTCAAATCAGCGGAACCGGAACCTGGCAGACAGGCACGCCCCTTCTCATCGTCGCCAACGGATTTTCCGAACTAACCGGACTTGCCGGTGGTGGAAACGCGGTGCGTCGTCCGGATCGCGTCGGCGAAAACACTCTCGGATTCAGCCGTGAAAATGCCAGAAACAATTTACCTGTCATTGACATCAATGCCTTCGCCACGCCCGCCGCGTTTACTTTCGGGAACGGCTCAAGAACTTATGACGATTTTCGCCGCGATAGTTATAAGAATGTCGATTTATCCATTATCAAAAATTTTGGGTTTAACTCAAACAGACAAAAGCTGCAAATTCGCGGGGAATTTTTGAACGCATTTAACTTGGTGGTTTTCGGAACTCCGGGAACAAACATCAACTCTTCAAATTTCGGCATCGTCACATCACAGGGAAATCGCCCGCGCCTCATTCAATTAGTCGGACGCTTAACGTTTTAAGAAAGTGAGCGGCGAGCAGTTTTGTATTTTCTGCTCACCGCTCACTATTTGCTTATAAATGACTGGTTTTCTGCTTATTGCCATTTTCATCGTCTTCGCCGTGCTGATGTTTACGCGCAAGGTTCCGGCTCTTCTGGCTGTGCCGCTAATGGCGATTCTGGCGGCAATCGTCGTCGGGCTGCCGTTTACAAATGTTTTAAACGATGTTATTTCGGCGGGCGTCGTTCGGCTCGCTCCCGCTTATGTCGCTGTTTTCGCGGGCGCGATGCTCGGGCGCGTAATGATGACGACCGGAATTGCCGAAGCGATTATCAAACGGGCGGCGGAATTCGGCGGCGATAAACCGCTCGTCGTTGCGTTCGCATTGATGACGGCGACGGCAGTTTTATTCACGACTTTGACAGGATTGGGCGCGATTATAATGGTTGGCTCGCTTGTTTTGCCGATTATGATGAGTTTGGGACTCAATCGTAAACTCGTCGCGGTTTTGTTTCTGCTCGCCTTTGCCACCGGATTTATTTTTAATATCGCGCTGATTAAACTTTACCGCGAATTTTTGCAAATCGCGCCGGACGCGCCGCTGCCGACGGAAATTGTTTATTTCGCTTTTGGTTTGCTTGGCATAATGGCAATTGCCGTTGTTATTTACGCGGTTGTATCCGAGCGAAGATTCGGCGAAGTCGCCCTTTTCGCGCTTAAAACGAAAGACGAGTTGGTTGACGAAATCTCAACGGAAAAGCGTGTACCGTTCATTTCTTTTTTAACGCCGCTTGTGCCGCTTGTTTTATATTTCTTTTTCGGCTGGAAGGAAGTTCCGGCTTTTCTCGGCGGCGCTCTGTACGGACTTTTGACGACGCAGCCGAGCCGGGCGATTCAAAATTTTACCTCATCTCTGGTACGCGGACTCGAAGACGGCGCGCCGGCGGCGATTTTGATGATGGGCATCGGAATGCTTCTGACGGCGCTTAAACTTCCCGATGTCGAAATCGCTCTGAAACCGATTGTCACCGCTTTGCCTGTTAATTCGTGGTGGAGCTACGTTTTATTTTTCGGTTTGCTTTCGCCGCTCGCGCTTTATCGCGGACCGCTCAATGTTTTCGGTGTCGGCATCGGCGTTTACAGCTTGATGTTCACGCTCGGAATTCTGCCCGCGTTCGCGCTGCTCGCCGCCGTGATGTCGGTCACGCAGGTGCAGAATGTCTGCGACCCGACGAACACGCACAACGTCTGGATCGCCAATTTCACCGGCGTGCGCGTCGAGGAGATGACAAAGGAAACTTTGCTGCCGATGATGATCGTCTGCGTCGGCGGTTTGATTTTAGGCGCGTTTTTGTTTTTGCGCTGAAGAGGCGGATTTTAACGAGAAAGGCGCAAAGACGCGAAGGCGCGAAGAAAATCTTTTTTGTTTGGCTCAATGGTTAAAAGGCTAATTTTAATTACGACTTAATTTAAAGTTAACTTAAAAACTTTGCGTCTCTGCGCCTTTGCGCCTTTGCGTTAAATTAATAAAATTCTAAAAATTGCGAGGTAAATCTATGCGCTTTAGATACATTCAATGGCTGATTTTAATGATGGTTTTCGTC
>JACCRD010000224.1 GCA_013813755.1 Acidobacteriota bacterium
CCGGCGAGCGCAGCGAATAAGGTAGTACCAACTCCCGCACCGGCGTCGGAAACGATTACCGACCCAAACGCCGCCGCTGAAAGCGGAAGCGTATTATCAAATACAGACAGCCAAAATGACGAGCAATTAAGCGGAAATAATACTGTAAATTCTTCTGATAAGAGAAAATCCGCGCCGACCACAAAGCAAACTTCCGGCAGAGTTTCAGCGCCAAAACCGACATCACAGACCCCCGCCGCAAAAAAAACTCCGCGACCGACGCCGCAGCCTACGCCCAAAAAGACTCCGAAAAGCCAGAGAACAGAAATCCTCCAGTAATTCCAGGGAAATCAGATCAATGACGAAAAAGATTTTTTTATTATTTATTATCAACTTTCTGCTTTTAAATATGTTTGCGGCTATCAATTTTGAAGTCAAAGCCCAATCAAAAAAGCCTTCGGACAAAGCGAAAAAGCTGGCTAAACAAGGCGACCAGTATTTTCAAAAAAAAGATTTCCGAAACGCCGTCAATAAATATGCCGAAGCCGTAATTATTTCACCGGAATTTCCCGCCGCCCGTTTTTGGAAAGGCTACGCGCACTATAATTTAAAAGAATTTGATCAGTCAATCGTCGACTTAAACGCCGCTTTTGAGCAGGGTTATAAACCGCTCGACATTCACAAGCTGCGCTGGTATGTCCATTACGAAAAAAAAAGTTATGATGCGGCGCTCAGTGATATCCGGGAAGTTTTGAAAGTTGAACCGGCAAACAAAGATTTAAATCTTGCGGTGGGAAATATTTATCGCTCAAAAAATTTGTTTCGAGAAGCGCTGGAGGCTTATAAAAAAGTTCTCGAATTCGTTCCAATCGATCGTGATGTTTACTATTTTATTGCTTCGTCTCATTTTAATCTGAATGAGTTTTCACTGCAGGGAACAGCCGCTTCCGAAGCTATTAAAAAAAATACGCAATTTATCGGCGAGTCATATTTTTTGCTTGCAGATTCTCTGCAAAAAGCGAAAAAACCGATTGAAGCGATTGGAGCGTATGAAAAAGCGATCAACGTCAAACCGGATTTTATCGAGCCATATTATAATTTAGCCGAACTATATCGTGGTCAAAATCAATTCGATAAAGCAATCGAAACAATCAGAAAAGCGTTGCGAACATTTCCGAACGAAGGAAAACTGCATCTGAATTTAAGCTGGTATCTCAACTTAAATGATCGCCCGGCACAGGCAATCGCGGCGGCGCAAACGGCTGTCAAATTACTGCCCGAACAATCCGAAGGATACACAAATTTGTGCCGCGCTTATAACGATTTAAAGGAATATCAACTCGCCGTCACCGCCTGTAAAACCGCTCTTGAGATCAACCCGTCCGACGGCGAAACGAGCTTTTATATTGGTCGAGCGTATGATTTACAGTCTAAACCGGATGAAGCCGCGAAATATTATAAAAAGGCAGTTGTCGGCTTAGAGGAATTTACACGAGTGAAGCCGGAGAACTCTGACGGGTTTTATCTTTTAGGAAACGCATACTTTGCCGACAATCAAACGGACAAAGCGGTCGAGGCTTACAGAAAAGCCCTGGAGTCGAATCCTGCTTTTGCTCGCGCGCACTACAACCTTGGATACGTCTATTTTCTGAAAAAAGATATGACTTCCGCTCTCGAAGAATATAATATTTTGCGCAGATTAGATGCCGATTTAGCTGAAAAATTTAAGAAAGCAATCGAGAAGCAATAATTTTTTTGCCAAACGGAAACGGAAAGCGAACTTCAGTTTGTACCGCTAATAAGCGAACTGAAGTTCGCTTTCCGTTTGACAAAATCTTTTTTTATTTGCAAAAAACTTTAGCCGAAAATTGATTTTGAGGGAAATTCAAAATTGTTGCCCATCAGAAAATAAGCTAAATTCGGACTGTCGTGCGAGCGGTCATAACCGACCAGTTCGACATAAGCGCGACCGACGATGTCTTTGCCGCCGGCTTTGCCTTTTACTTCGCAAGCGCCTTCCCAATAAACAATCATCGTCGTTCCGCGCGTGTCCAGTTCCTGTTCCTGCATCACGGGCGTCACGGTTAAATCTAAATAAAACTTCGGAACTTTGAGCTGCCAGCCGCTTGGATAAACTGCTTTGGTAGACGGGCTTTTCCAGTAACCAGTTGGCTCGATTATAAAATCTTCTTTGGCAAGCGGTGAAAAGTTGCCGTCTTTTTCAACAAATGTTCCGCTCGAAAATTCGGAAATTTTATTGGAGCCATCTCGAATTTGGTAACACATTAATTCAGTTTCGTCTTCCAACTGCACCGAAAACCAATCCCAACCTTTTTGTTTTTCGGTCGGCGTCCACGTGCCGAATTCCCTGTCCATCCAGGACGAGCCGGTAAAATGTTCGGTTTGCCCGTTCCATATCAGATCGCCTTCCATCGCCATCCGCGTATAGGAAAAATATCGAGAAGCTTCGCCTTCATCTTTAAACGAAACGCCTTTTTTATTTTTGCCGTTCAAAACCGGGCTTTTAGATGGCTTTAAGGTCGCTTCAAAAACAACGTCATTGCCGATTGTGGCGCGCAGAACGTGCGTGTCGTGCGATTCGCGCAGCGACCAGTCGCCGAGCCGCAGATGAAAATGATCTTCGCTTGCCGAAGCCGGCGCGTCAAAAAAACCGTTGGCGCTTTTGCGGTGCGAATAGCGAAAATTTTTATTGTCGCAATCGGTTAAGGCAAAATGGGCGAAATAAATCGGATTGCCAAAAAAACGCAGCGGCACAAGGCTGAATTTATCCAAATCCGTGCGCCGTTTGAAGAAAACAAGCTCGAAACCGAAACTCCTTCCTGAAGAAGTTTCGCCGTGTCCGGTGTAATACCACCATTCGGTCTGAGCATTTTTGTGCGCGTAGAGGTCGCGCGGCAAACTAACCGGATCAAGTTCCGTTCCGTCGCGCAGAGTATCGGCTTTTCCCAGAAAAGTTTCCGCTGCGCCTTCCAAAAAATCTGAAGCATTTTGTTCAAAACCTTTTAGAAAATCCTGAATATTATCCTGTATCGTGTTTTGTTCACTCATTTTTGTTATTGCCTGTCGATTAATATTTGCCTGTTACAAGCTATAACAATTTTGAGTTGCGCGAAGCAAGTTGAAGTAAAATAAAAATAGTAAAAATTTGAAGCCGATAAAAAAACTTAGTGCGTATCAACATCAACGCGCTGAATTTTCAGAATCACGCGCACAGTTTTGTCTTCTCGATTGTCAAGTTTTGCGGAAACGAACGGAGCGTAATCGGGGTCGGTCCTGAGCGCTTTTTCAAGTTCGCGGACTGCCCAACGGTTGCTCGAAGGCTCGACTACTTCGGCGATTTGCGCGAGTCCGCTGCCGAAAACATCAGCTACCACAACAACTTCATTGTCCTTCATTTTTCCGCGCACCAATGATTTTGCCACCGCGGCTAAAGCGCCTTTCGGATTAATCGAAGGCGATTCGCGGGAAATAGACGACGCGGCGGAAACCCTCGGTGAATCCAATGTATTCGATTCAAAATTTTGAATTAAAGAATTGGATTTAGCGAGCAGAACAGTTGATTTTTCATTCAATTCAAGCCGCGCCAGTTCAGCGTTTGAAGTTGAACCGGTGGAGGCGGAAAGCAAACTCCACAAAAGCGTCAGACCGAGCAGCAGAGACATCGCGGTGCCCACGCTGTATGGTATCAAATAGATTTCCCACCAGCGGCGCGAATTGTCCGATCTGCTAAATGTTTCAAGAAAAATTAGCTCCGGCTGTTTCGTTTGTGTTTCAAGCGCAATTCGGGTTCTGATTGAACTTAAAACATTAGCGGAAATGGTGGGACGGCTCAAAACTCGTAAATCATTGCGCGCGGATTGAAAATCCACTAACTTTTGCCGACACAGAGGGCAGAGCGGCAGGTGGTTTTCAATTTCCGCGCGTTCGGGTTCGGTCAAATAATCATCGAGGTAAATTGACAGATTAAGTTGTAAATTTTCACACTTCATTTTTGTAAAAATGTATCAAAGTCAGAGATTTTGAAATTAATTTTTAGCTCATCTCGAATTCTCCGGCTTCATTTTTTTTGTGAATGACTGACTGACCCCGGCTGTTTTCCCTTGCGGGAAAACAACGCATTGTTCGACTTTTAAGTTTGAACTTTCGCCTGCAAAAATTATTCGGACTTATCGGTTGTTGTTGGTCATTTTCAAATAAAACCGAATTTTTTACAGATTATTTTCAATTTACTCAAATTAGCGAATTTCCTCGTCACCTCTGACCTCTTTCTCGTTGGCACCGATTTTTGGTTAAATTAAAGTGATACCGGGGCGAGTCAATCATTCACAATTTAGAATTTGAAATTTGAAATTTCTTTTCAAATATCTTTTAACTTGCGCCGCAGTTCTTCGCGACCGCGGGCAATGCGCGATTTAACGGTTCCCATTGTCGTGTTGAGTGCGGAGGCGATTTCGCAGTAACTTAAATTTTCCACATCGCATAACACCACGGCTTCCCGATAAATTTGCGGCAATTCATTCAACGCTTTGGTCAAAACTTTTTCACGCTCCATCTGAAGAATATTTTCTTCAGGATTCGCGGAATTACCCGGCATCGTTTCGTAAATTGACATTTCTGAATCTCCTGCCGAAGCGTCAAGCGAAAATGTTTTTTCCCGCTTGCGCCGCTTCCACCACCGAAAACGATTGCGCGATTCGTTAATGGCGATGCGAAACAGCCACGTTTTCAAATCCGCTTCGCCGCGAAATTTTTCAATCGCCTTCAGCGCCCGCAAAAAAGTTTCCTGCGTTAAATCAGAGGCTTCCTCCACGTCTTCGGTAATTCGAAAAAGCAGCGCGTAAATATCTCCGCTATAGCGCGTAACCAATAAATCAAAGGCTTTCGCGTCACCCGCTTTTAATTTTTCAATAAACTCGGCTTCGACCAGCGAGCGAACAGAAGAGGCATCGGTCGCCAAAGCAACATTTCCTGATTCTTCCTCGTCAAACGCGATTGACTTACTGAAGAACATTTCGCACCTTTTTCCTTCTCTCGATTTCAGAGATTTTCAATCTGCCCGTTCCGGTTTTTCCGCAAACTATTTTATTAGACACCATATTTTCAAATTTGTTCCCAAAAAATTTATTTATTTTCCAATAAATAAGATACCCTTGGCTTTCAGCAGATAAATGTCCGTGTAAACTTGCCCTTCATCCGCATTTACGATAAATTGACTCTTTCATAAAAAACTTATCAACCGATCTTATAACGACTCAAAAAATATAAATTGCAAAAAAATGGCTAGAAAAAAAAGATATATTCCCGAACAGTTTCGTCCCGTCGTCCCGGAAGACAAAGCAAAAGTTGCTTATCGCGACGAATTTCAATCGAATGTCGGCGGAAAAGTACAGGATTTTGGTACTAGATTTGAAGGTAAAGGCAAAACAATCCTTTACGCGGTGGCGGCGCTTGCAATTTTGGCAGTGCT
>JACCRD010000143.1 GCA_013813755.1 Acidobacteriota bacterium
CGCCGCGAAATCAACAACCAGCGCGTCCGTATCACAAAATCGCTGGAAAGTCTGATGCGAAATAATTCGGGCGCGATTCAAGACGAGATTGTCACGATGCGCAACGAGCGTTTCGTCGTTCCGGTCAAAGCCGATTTTCGGGGAAAAGTCTCAGGCGTGGCGCACGGTTTTTCGTCTTCGGGCGCAACCGTTTTCGTCGAACCGCTCGAAGCAATCGAAGCAAACAACGAACTCCAAAACTTAAAAGGCAAGGAAGAACGCGAAGTCGCTAGAATTTTATTCGCGCTGACCGAAGAATTGCGGCAAAATCTTCCGGCAATCGAAGACGCGGTGAAAGCCGTCGCGGAACTTGATTTTATCAAAGCGAAAGCTGAATTCGGGCGAAAATTTAGAGCGATTGTGCCGGAAATAACGGACGATGAGACGCTCGATTTGGTTGACGCGCGACATCCGCTGCTCGAAGAAAATCTACGTGAACAAAGTCAGAAAAATTTGAAACCACAGATAGGCACAGATAAACACGGATTAAAGGATAAATTACAAGGGGAAGAAAATCCAAAATCGAATGAAATTGTGCCCGTTTCGTTTCAATTAACCAAAGAAAAGGGCGTAATGATAATTTCAGGCGCGAACGCGGGCGGAAAAACTGTTGTAATGAAAACCGCTGGGCTTTTGAGTTTGATGGCGATTTCGGGTTTGCCTGTTCCCGCTTCGGAAGCGCGAATTCCCTTCTATTCATCGGTTTTAGCGGACATCGGCGACCACCAAAGTTTGTCGGCAAATCTTTCGACGTTTTCTTCACACATTTCAAATATTGCCGGAATGATGCGCGAATGCCAAAAACCGGCACTCGTTCTGCTCGATGAAGTCGGCACCGGCACCGACCCGGAAGAAGGTTCAGCGCTGGGCGTGGCGATTGTTGATTATTTCAGGCGAAACTGCGGCGCCCAAGTTGTTGCTTCGACGCATTATCGCGGATTGAAAATTTATGCGGCGAACGATGAAAATGTCATTAATGCTTCGGTCGAATTTGACGAAAAGACTTTGCAGCCGACGTATCGACTGCTCGTCGGTCTGGCGGGCGCGTCTTCGGGAATCGAGATTGCCCGGCGATTTGGCATTCGTGATGACGTGATCGAGACAGCGCGACAAAATCTCGATGTGTCCGCGCAGGAAGCCGAAAATTATTTGCACAAATTGCAATCGGAAACAAAGCTTGCGGAAGATTTACGCACCGCATTAGAGGAAGAACGCGAAACTGTCGCGCAAAAATACGCGCGGCTCGAAATTGATGCTAAAAAGCGCGACAAAGAACGACAGAAGCAATTTGAAAACGAACTCGTCGAAGCCGTCAACAGTTTTGAACGCCAGTCAAAAGCGTTTGTCCAAACGATTGAAGATAAAGCGCTGAAAGTGAAACTCGAGAAAGAAAGACAAACGCGTAAAGCCGAGCTCAATCGCGCTGTTTTGTCCAAAATCCAAAGTCCGAAGTCTAAAATCGAAAATGCGTCGATAGCAGGTTCGGCAACAGTCGCTGAAGGGTTTCAAGATTCCAAAAACCAAACAATCTCCGTCGGTTCAAGAGTTCTAACCAACTTCGGCAACGTCGGCATAGTTGAAAAAATCGATAAAGACATCGCGGAAGTTCTAGTCGGTTCAATGCGTCTGCGCGAAAAGATGGGAAATCTGCAAGTCGTTTCCGTGCAGGAATCAGTGGTGGCGGAAAACCGTCTGGAAAGGTTAGAGAAACTGCAAAAACAAGCGAAAAATTCAAATCTCCGGCTCGACACGGAAGACGCGAATGCCGAACTCAATTTAATTGGAAGAACGACCGCCGATGCCGAATACGAAGTTGACCGCTTTCTCGACGAAGCATATTTGGCGGCGCTGCCAAGCGTCCGAATCATTCACGGCTTCGGAACCGGCGCGCTCAAAAATTTCATTCATCATTTTCTAAAAGGACATCCGCACATCGAACGCTTCGCCTTCGCACCTCCTGACCAGGGCGGGCAAGGTGCTACGATAGCGGAGTTGAAACAGTAATTGGGAGAATCTGAATGCCTTATCAAGCTGAAGTTTATGAAATTCTTATCTCTTCGCCAAGCGATGTTGTTGAGGAATACAAAATTGTTTTTGAAGAAATTAACAAATGGAATTAAAAATCAGAGCTTCACAAATTAATTGGGATGGTCAAGATTTGGTAAATGTGTATAACCAAGCTGTTGGAAAAACAATTGATGAAAAAATTGAAAATAAATTTAACACTCTAACAATTGACGGTGGCACTATTTAGTTTTCAGAAATGCTCTACGATCAATTTTTTATTGACGACCTAAAAAATCGCGCTGATCTTGTGCGGATTATTGAACCGTATGCGCCGCTGAAGAAAAAGGGCGCGAATTGGATGGGGTGTTGTCCGTTTCAT
>JACCRD010000227.1 GCA_013813755.1 Acidobacteriota bacterium
CTTCTTCGTTTTCGCGGACGATGACGACATCCATCACCGGATGTTTCGTCTTGATATACGGCGCGTAGGAAACGCACGGGCGGATGTTCGCATACAAGCCCAAAGTCTTGCGAACCGCGACGTTCAAGCTGCTGTAACCGCCGCCCTGCGGAGTTGTAATCGGAGCTTTCAAAAAGACTTTCGTGCGCCGCAGACTTTCCCAACTTTCGGGCGCGATTCCCGCCGCGTTGCCGCTTAAATAAACTTTTTCGCCAATTTCAATCGTTTCAATATCGAGTCTTGCGCCCGCTTCCTTCAAAATGTGAAGCGTCGCGTCCATAATCTCAGGACCGATGCCGTCGCCGTGCGCGACTGTAATAGGTGTATTAGCCATAATGTTTGATAAATTTCCTTTCTATTAAAATTTTGTAAATGGATAAACAAATAATATAAGCGAAACGATTGGTTTCCCGCAAAGAAGAAAAGAAAATTAACCGTCCCGCTTCCGCGTGGATACAGATAAAAAAAAGATTTCATTTTAAATTTTATTCGTCCTTTTTCAATTTCATCGGGGTTTATCCGTGTTTATTTGCGGTTAATAATTTCTTCTATTTTTTTCGCTAAATCAAAATCATTTTCAGTTAAACCGCCGCGGTCGTGCGTTGTGATAAAAAATTCTGCGTAGCCCCAGCCAAAAGTTATATCCGGGTGATGATTTTGCTGTTCGGCAATCGCGCCAACCTGGTTGACAAAGGCGAGTGATTTAGCAAAGTCTTTGAATTCAAAGCGTTTTCTAAAATTATTATTTTCCGCATTCCAGCCCGGCAAATCAAATAATGCGTTTTTGATTTCTTCGTCCGACAACTTTTTTCGCGCCATACGTTTTTTTGCTTTCCTTTTTTGGGTTATACTACTTGCTTTTTAGTATAACGATTTAGAAAGGTTTCGTTCAAAAATGTTTTTATTTAACAAATTTTTAATTTTATTTTTCGCCTGTTTATTTTTCGGCTGTGCGGGCGTGCCGAAATCTTCGACGCCGCTCGAAACGCTTAAAACTTACACGCAGGCGATTAAGAAAAAAGACACAACTACAATGAAACTGCTGCTTTCGGCGGAATCTATTAAAATGTCAGAGCAGGAAGCAAAATCGCAAAATGTGCCGCTCGATGAAATAGTAAAGCGCGAAACGCTGTTTAATGAAAGTCAAAAAACCGTCGAGTTTCGCAACGAAAAAATCGAAGGCGAAAAGGCGACAATCGAGATGAAGGATTCGATGGGAACGTGGAACACAATATTTTTTGTCAGGGAAGACGGTGTTTGGAAAATTGATAAGCAAGGCATCGCCAACCAAACAATTCAACAGGTTGAGGAACGCGACAAGCAGCTTGACGAAATTATCAATCAGGGGAAAACCCCTTGAAAAATTGAAAATTGAAGAGCGGAAAGGATTAAATAAATCAGAGTTTTAACTTTATTGGTGAAAAAAACGAAATTATGAAAATTTATAAGACAATATTTATTGGATTGTGCGCGCTGTTTTTTATCAATTGTGATAGTGCGCCCGCGCCGCAGTCGGGCGGTCCGACCGAGATTTTAAATGCTTTTTACGAAGCTGCTAAAACCAAAGACATCGAAACAATGAAGAGGGCGCTTTCAAAAGGCACAATGAGTAAAATTGAACAGTCTGCCCAGGAGCAAAACACGGACGTCGATACGCTTTTGAGAAGCGAAGACGGTGCATTGGTCAGGCAATTGCCGGAAACGCGCAACGAAAAAATAGAAGGCGACACGGCAACGCTCGAAGTTAAAAATATTGAAACCGGTGAGTTTGAAGAAGTTCCGTTTGTCATAGAGGGCGGCGCGTGGCGGCTCGCGCTCGATCAGATTATAGATGAAATAAATGAAGATGAAACGAACGAGCCAGCCGTCGAAAAGGCGATTGACGCGAACAATTCAAATTCAGGCGTTGACGCTCCGTCAGGCGACGCCTCAAACAAACCGGAAGTTAACAAAAATCAGTAAATCTCAGAGGAAAAATCGTGACAGCTATTAAACCCTTTCGTGCTTTGCGCCCCGCTCCGGAGCAGGCAAAGCAAGTTTCCTGTGTGCCATACGATGTCGTCTACGAACAGGAAGTCCGAGCGTTTATCAGTGAAAATCCGCTTAGTTTTTTGCGCGTCACCCGACCGGAAGCAGAGTTTCCTGAAAATGAAAGTCCTGATAGTTTGAAAATTTTTGCGCGCGCCAGAGAAAATCTGCAGAAATTTATTAACGAAGAAATTTTTTTGAGCGATCCGGAACCATCCATCTATCTTTATCGTCTTTCCACCGACACGCACACTCAAACCGGCGTTGTCGCCTGCTGTTCGCTGGATGAATATGAACTCGGAGAAATCAAGAAACACGAAAAAACCCGTCCCGACAAAGTCAAAGATCGAACCGGTCATATGGTTGCGCTGAATGCACAGACTGGTTTGATTTTTCTCGCCTTTCGCAACACCCAGCGGATCAAAGAGTTAATTCTTCAAACCACGCGGGAAGAAACGCCGCTTTATGATTTTCGATGCGTGGAAGGCGTGAAACAGACAATTTGGCGCGTAGCGCGAACCGATGATTTTGTCGAAGGTTTTGCGGAAGTGCCGGCGCTTTACATTGCCGACGGTCATCACCGGGTCGAAAGCGCGCGGCTTGCAAGAGATATTCTGCGCAAGAAAAATCCGCGCCACACGGGAGCGGAAGATTACAATTTTGTCGTGGCGGGAATGTTTCCCGCCGAAGATTTACGGATTTTAGCTTACAATCGCGTCGTCAAAGACTTTAATAATTTGACTGAAGCGGAATTTTTTCAAAAAGCGAGCGAAAACTTTTCGATTACGGAAACAAACGAAAAAGTTCCCTCAAGCAAAAACGAATTTTGTCTGTTCACCGGCGCTAAATGGTATAAATTAAAATTCGCGGCTGAACGCGCCCGCCAGCTCAACGTCATTGAAAGTCTCGATGTCAGCATTTTGCAGAATTTTCTGCTCGCGCCGATTCTTGGTATCGAAGACCCGCGGACAGATCAGCGGATCGAATTCGTCGGCGGCGCGCGGGGCACAGACGAATTAGAAAAACTTGTTTCTAAAGGCACGGCGAAACTGGCTGTTTCAATGTTTCCCACAACAATGGACGAACTTTTCGCCATCTCCGATGTAAACGAAATTATGCCGCCAAAATCAACCTGGTTTGAACCGAAACTAAAAGATGGTTTGCTGGTTCATCTTTTTTAGTCCAAAGTCCAAAGTCTAAAGCCGGATTTGTTCTTTGATTTTAATTTTATTTTATGCTCGAAACCGAAAGACTTTTAATTCGCCGATTTACGCCGGATGATTTGGATAAACTGATCGAGACTCGTTCCGACCCAGAAGTTAGTAAGTATCTTGGCGGGAAAACGCTTCAAAATCCTGACGCGCTCAAAAAACGTCTGGATTTTTATCTGGATTGTTATGAAAAATTCGGCTTCGGAATGTGCGCGATGATTTGGAAGCCGACCGGCGAGATGATCGGTTCAAGCGGCATTCAACCGCTTGAAGACACCGGCGAAATTGAAGTCGGATACAGCATCGTCAAAGAATTCTGGCGGCAAGGTATTGGTTCTGAATGCGCCCGCGCGTGGCTCCAATACGGATTTGAAAACGCCAATATAGAAAAAATAGTCGCCGTCACTTATCCGGAAAACATCGGCTCGCGGCGCATTATGGAAAAATGCGGAATGAAATACGAAAAAACGGAAACGCATTATGGATTTGAATGTTTATTTTACGCGATCGGCGCGACGGATTTTTTTCGATTGAATAAGTAACACGCCATTTCTGCAAATTGAAAGTTGCGTCTTTTACCTTTTTTACCCGGAAAGTTTTTCAACGCGGAAAAGATTTTATTCCCCTTAGCCGCGCTTTTTCCCCGGTCGCATTTTATTCGGCGCATTTGTTTTCACCGAATCCCACTCCGGCTTAACCTGATTTTGAGTCTGGTTTTGCTGTGACAATTTTGATTCGTTTAATATTTCCGAAACCTTTTTTGCAAGCTTTTTTGCTGTCTTTTTATCTTTTATCATTTATCATAACCCTCTAATGATTTTTATAAATTCTACAAAATTTATCATAACTTTTAAATACTGCTCAAATAAAATATCAGCAATCACAAAAATTTTGTCGTCTTCAGCATAATGCGGACATTCATGCGCCGACACCGTGTTGCTCCGCAAAATGAACGGATTGTCCGTATCCGGCTTTCAATTTATTGTTTTAGAAATATTATAAAACCCTGGTATCCTCGATTCGGCGACGGCATCAAACGAACTGATACGTTAAATTTCAAAGGTGTTTTTAAGGACGATAATTCATGAATAAAAATCAGATTGCGTTTGTTCTGACCGTTTTACTGATGGCTGTCAGCGCGGCTTGCGCACAAAATACGCGCGAAGCAGTTAAACCTTCTGCCTCAACTGCCGCTTCGCCGGCTTCAACCTCGTCGTGCGCGCCGCTCGAAACCAGAACGGCGAACGCGCCCGATCAAAAACCGGCTTTTACCGGACAAACTCGCGGATGCGCGGTTAAATCCAACGTGGCTTTTGACGTGACGGTGTTAGCGAAAGGGTTGGACAAGCCCTGGGCAGTCGAGCCGCTGCCGAACGGCGATTTTTTGATTACCGAAAAAACCGGAAAACTTCGCATCGTTTCGGCTAAAGGCGAAGTCGGGCAGCCGATCGGCGGATTGCTGCCGATCGGCGCGGGCGGCGTGTCGTCCGTTAGCGGACAAGGCGGGTTGCCGCCGATTACCGCGCGCGGGCAGGGCGGTTTGCTCGACGTTGCATTGAGTCCGAATTTCGCCCGAGACCGCACCATTTTCTGGAGCTTTTCCGAACAACGGACGGGTGGGAGCGGGACGAGCGTCGTGCGTGGAGTTTTAACCGAAGACCGCAAAAATCTCGAACAGGTTCGCGTAATTTTTCGAGCAATGCCGACTTACGACAACGGATTGCACTTCGGCTCACGGCTCGCCTTCGGACCGGACAACATGCTGTACATCACGCTCGGTGATCGCTTCGACAAAACGACGACTCGCCCGCAGGCGCAGCAGTTAAACAGTCATCTGGGCAAAATCATTCGCATTAACCCGGATGGTTCGGTGCCTGCCGATAATCCTTTCGCCAAACAGTCCGGCGCGATGCCCGAAATATGGACGCTCGGACATCGAAACGTTCAATCGGTGGCGTTCGACGAGCAAGGGCGGCTGTGGACGGTGGAAATGGGACCGCAAGGTGGGGACGAACTGAATTTAATTGAAAAAGCCAAAAACTATGGTTGGGCGGTCATCTCTTACGGTGAAGAATATTCGGACGAGCCGATTCCGGGCAATATCACACAGAAGGAAGGCTACGAGCAGCCGGTTTATTACTGGGACCCGGGGATTGCTCCTTCGGGCGCGCAATTTTACACGGGCAGCGCTTTTCCCGCTTGGCGCGGCAGTCTGTTTGTCGGCGCTTTAAGAGAACAGAGACTCGTGCGGTTGGTTATCAAAGACAATCGCGTAATCGGCGAAGAACATCTGCTGACCGACCGCGGACAGCGAATCCGCGACGTGCGTCAAGGTCCTGACGGCGCGCTTTACGTGGTAACGGATCAAACCAACGGAGAGCTTTGGAAAATCACACCAAAACGCTAGATTGAATGTGTCAAACAGCAAAAAGCGCGTCGCAAAAGACGCGCTTTTTGTTTAATCTATTGACTCCGCGCGTAAGACTCGAACTTACAATAAAGATTGAGTATTTGATCAAGGTTAATTACTGGCTAAGATCGAGGTTTAGTACCAAGCCTTAATTTCTTCCTTAAATTTATGATTAGATATCACAAACAAAATATTCTTTGACTACAAAGGTTACATCGCTGAACAAAGTGAACAACAATCCGAACAACCAAAAAAAGCCGTAAGTTTTAATGCTGACGGCTTTTTTTTAGGGATATAGCAAGGCAAAGTCAAATTTTTATTGACTTTCAGGTTCATTTTAGATTATAAAAATATCTTACAACTAAAGATTCAATTCAACTGGAATTAAAGAATCGACCGTTTCTTTAATTCCCATCAACCCAAAACATAATAAGGATAAATTCGAGGCGTCACGCTGACC
This sequence comes from Acidobacteriota bacterium, assembly GCA_013813755.1. Taxonomy (GTDB): domain Bacteria; phylum Acidobacteriota; class Blastocatellia; order Pyrinomonadales; family Pyrinomonadaceae. The sequence goes on from JACCRD010000227.1 coordinate 6,149, forward strand.
GGCGGCAACGGTAATGGCGCGGCGGTGCGCGTCAACGATGGCACGCTGATTCTCGAAGCGGTCGTCGTCCAAAACAACGTCGGGGACTCTCAGGAGGGCGCAGTTTTTTACGGCGGCGGCACGAATCACCGGATTGCCAATTCGACCTTTTCAGGCAATACTGACTTTGGGGCTTGCTCGGCTTTTCGTGCTTTGGGTGCGTCTTTGACGGTCTTCAACACAACCGTTTCCGGTAATTCCACTACGCGCGGAATAGGCGCGATTTGTTTCCTCGGCAATTCAACGGCGACATTTCGCAACACGACCATTTCCGATAATATAGCGGACGGCACGGATGGCGGTGGCGGTGGCATCTTTATTCAAGACACTGCAACGGTGGATCTGGGCAATACGATTGTCTCTGGAAATATTTCCGGCGGCGGCGGTCCCGATTTGTATAGATTTACCAGCACGGCAACTTTTACAACATCGGGCGGTAATCTTATCCGCGACATCAGCGGCAACCCGGATGCTCCAAACACCACAACTTTTCCGTATAACGCCAATCTTCCAACCGGTACCCCGAACGCCAACGGCGACAAAGTGGGCATAACGGGCGATATAGTTAATCCACTACTCGGACCTTTGACAATTGCCAACGGCGGGACGACGCCGACCCGCGCTTTGCAGACGGGCAGCCCGGCGATTGATGCCGGAATCAATGATTTAGCAAACCCCGCGGAATTAACCACAGACCAGCGCGGAACAGGCTTTGCGCGCATTCGTGACGGCAACAGCGACGGCACAGCGACGGTAGATATCGGCGCGTTTGAAGTTCAATTTGGAACAACGGCGGCAACTGTTTCTGTTTCCGGTAGAGTTCTATCATCTCGGAGAAGTGGTGTGTCGAATGCGGTTGTACATTTAACCAATCAGAATGGCGAAATTCAAACTACCAGAACCAACCGTCTTGGATATTACACGTTTAAGGAATTGGAAGTCGGAGAAACTTACATCTTCAACGTCTTTTCGAAACGCTATCAGTTTGATCCGCAGGTGATTAACTTGACGGAAGATTTGAGTGAAATTGACTTTACTGCTCAATAACAAAATTGAGTAGATAATCAAAAAGAGAAAAGCCGTGAGTAGCCAAAACTTACGGCTTTTTTACAAAATAAACCAGCAGAAATAAAATAAAATACCAAATTATAGTTCGCTTAATCCGTTCAGTTTTTCAATAAAAAAATAAATACTAATTATGCTGGTCGGTTTTTTCATAAAACCTACTTTGTGTTGCGATACTGATTGTAAGGGTTAATACCTCTTTACTATATAAGGTCTTTTTCTATACCATTATTAATGATACCCACGTAAAGCTAAAACTTGGATGTCAAAAATAAAGAGAGTATAATATATAAGAATTAAGGGGCTCAGTATATGCACGGAAAACTTTCTCGGTTTATTTTCTTGATTACAGTGGTCGCTTTGCTGACCGGTATGGTTTGGGCGCAAAATATTTCGTCGGATGAAGTTTGGCGAAAGATTGACGAATCCGCTTTACCGCAACGAAGCGAGGCGGCAAAGGCGACAGGTCCCGCCAATTATAAAACTTTTCGTTTGAACAAATCCGCTTTACTACAAATTCTTAATCGCGCGCCGCAGGAATTTTCAATTGTTGAGCAAAATAATGAAATTATTTTAACTTTGCCGCTCCCCGACGGCAATTTGTCGCGCTTCAGTTTGAAGAAATCTTCAATTATGGAGCCGAAACTCGCGGCGAAGTATCCCGAAATCAACAGCTATCTGGGACAGGGAATTGATAATCCGACAGCGACGACGCGATTTGATGTTTCGCCGAATGGTTTGCGTGCGATGATTATTTCTAACGAAGGGACAACTTTCATCGAACCATACGCAGCGGGCGACACGCTTAATTATATTACTTTTAACAAGCGCGACTTAGCGGACGAAGAAAATCAATTTCGGTGCTTGGTAGGTGAAGATTTATTTAGCGTCGAAGCCGAGCCTCTTAGTTTTCTGGCGACGTTGAATCAGATTGTTCCGAACGGCGCGAATCTGCGAATTTATCGTCTGGCGCTCGCCGCAACTGCTGAGTACACAAATGTCTTTCGGCAACCGGGCGACACCGACGCGCAAGCGAAAGCAAGAGCTTTGGCGCAGATGAATACGACAATGAATCGCGTTAATGCCGTATATGAACGTGAACTCGCCATCCGTATGGTTTTGGTTGCCAACACGGAGTTGATAATTTACACCGACCCGGTAAGCGATCCTTACACAAATAACAGCGGTTCGGCAATGCTCGGAGAAAATCAAAGTAATCTGGACGCGGCTATCGGAACGCAGAATTACGACATCGGTCACGTTTTCAGCACCGGCGGCGGCGGCGTCGCATCTCTGAATACCCCTTGCAATCCAAATGGAAAAGCACGCGGCGTAACCGGATTGCGGAATCCGAGCGGCGATTATTTTGCGATTGATTTTGTTGCCCACGAAATGGGGCATCAATTTGGCGCCAGACACACTTTTAATGCTTCAAGCAGCAGTTGTGGGGGCGGAACTCGTAGTGCGAGTTCCGCGTATGAACCCGGAAGCGGCACGACCATTATGGGTTATGCCGGACTTTGCGATCCGCAAAGCACACAAAGCCGCGGCAGCGATTACTTTCACGTCAAAAGCCTGGAAGAAATCGTTAATTTCGTTAACGATAGAGGAACTTGTTCTGTTAACACGCCGACCGGCAACACTCTGCCAAATGTAGCGATTGCCGACGGCTCAATCAGTTATAACATTCCGAAACAAACCCCTTTTGTTTTGACCGCCGCCGGAAGCGATGCGAACGGCAATACGCTGACTTATAATTGGGAAGAGTATGACTTAGGACCTCCGTCACCGCCGGATTCGGACGCGGACGGCGTGGCGCGACCGATTTTTCGCTCGTATCCGCCAACGGTCGAACCTTCCAGAACATTTCCCAAACTACAATATATTTTAAATAACGCCAACGTCCCGCCCTCCATATACAATTGCAGCGGTTACGACTGCATCGTCGGTGAAATTCTGCCTGCGATTACGCGGACGATGAAATTTCAAGTTACTATTCGTGATAACCACACCGGCGGCGGCGCCATCAATTCTTCAACTGTTTCCGTGAATGTTGACGGAAACAGCGGACCGTTTCAATTGACCCAGCCGAATACCAATTCGACTTGGTCAGGACTTTCCAACCAAATTGTATCGTGGAATGTGGCAAATACCTCGAACCCACCAGTCAACGCGGCAAGCGTACGAATTTTGCTTTCTACCGATGGCGGACAAACTTTCCCGATAGTTTTAGTAAACAATACCGCTAACGATGGTTCGGAAACCATCGCCCTGCCGGATGTTTTAACGACGACGGCGCGAATTAAAATCGAAGCCGTGAGCAATATCTTTTTCGACATTTCCGATGCCAATTTTATGATTTCTTCCGCCTCAACTATTCGCCGAACGCCATTTGACTTTGACGGCGACGGGAAAGCAGATGTCAGTGTCTTTCGACCTGACAACGGAGTCTGGTATCTGAACCAATCTACAAATGGATTTACCGGAGTTCAGTTCGGTGTCTCAACAGATAAATTGGCTCCTGCTGACTATGACGGAGACGGCAGAACTGATGTCGCCGTTTATCGAGGCGGCACGTGGTATCTGCAAAGAAGCAGAGACGGATATCTGGGCATTGCTTTTGGTGCGGCAACCGATATTCCGATGCCGGCAGATTTTACCGGCGACGGACGTGCGGAAGTAGCTGTGTTTCGCCCCTCAGACGGCGGATGGTATATCTACAATATGGTAAATAATCAATTTAATGCCGTTCAATTTGGACAGGTTGGAGATGTACCTGTAGCAGCAGATTACGACGGCGACGGTAAAGATGACATCGCTGTTTACAGAAACGGAACCTGGTATCTGCAAAGAAGCCGCGATGGTTTTACCGGAATAGCTTTCGGGCAATCAGGAGACAAACCAGTTCCGGCAGATTACGACGGCGACGGTAAATCAGATATCGCTGTGTTTAGACCTGAAAATGGAACGTGGTATCTGCAGAGAAGCCGAGATGGATTTACAGGCATTGCTTTTGGATTAGGAACAGACAAACCGGCGCCTGCTGATTATGATGGTGACGGCAAGGCTGACATTGCAGTATTCAGAGACGGAACTTGGTATCTACAAAGAAGCCGCGATGGATTTACCGGAATTAGTTTCGGTGAAGCAACTGATAAAGCACTTCCCAACGCTTTTGTTCCTTAAAACAATTCAAAGATAAAAAGCGAGGTAGCCGACGGATGCCGACGAACAAAATGCAGCAAAGTTTTGATACTAACCCTGTAATCATCTTTCGACATACAATCATATAAGAATAAATAAAAAAGGCAGGACACTTTCTTGCCCTGCCTTTTTATAATACAAACAATCTGTGCGGACGCCTCGCTTATTACTGATGCAGAAATTCCAGAAGATCGATTGTTAATTGTTCCTTGTGCGTGGCGAACAAACCATGCGGCGCGCCGTCATACTCGATTAGTTTAGAATGAGCAATAACTTGCGCCGCGGCGCGAGCGCTGGCATCGATCGGGACGGTCTTATCGTCAGTCCCGTGGATAATTAAAGTAGGCACCGTGAAAGCGGCAAGATCGGGACGGAAATCCGTCGTCGCAAAGGCTTTGGCACAATCGAGCGTCGCCTTCAAACTTGCCTGCATCGCTACGTTCCGCGACGCTTCAAGCAGTTCGTCACTCACCGGATAAGATATTAAACCAACTCCGTAGAAGTCTTTAAAAAAGCTTGCAAAAAATTTTGCGCGATCCTGCTTTATTGCTTCAGTCATTTGATCGAACGTTGCCTGATCAGTGCCGTTAGGATTATCATCTGTTTTGAGCATAAAAGGTACAACTGAGGAGACAAGCACGGCTTGCGAAACATTCTGTCCTCCGTGTCGTGACATATAGCGTGCGACTTCGCCACCTCCCATCGAAAACCCCACGATAGTGGCATTTTCCGCACCGGTTTCTTTGATAACGGAAGCCAGGTCATCAGCCAGCGTATCGTAATTATAACCGCTCCATGGTTGATCGGAACGACCGAAACCACGCCGGTCATACGAAATGGCGCGAAAACCAGCATCGACAATAGCCATCGCCTGATCATCCCAACTATCGGCTGAAAGAGGCCAGCCGTGCAGCAGTATTACAGGGCGACCTGAGCCCCAGTCTTTTACATAAAGCTTTGTGTTGTCATTTGTTGTGATATATGTCATTTATTTCCCCTGTTTGAGCAGTTATTGCTTCATCTTATAAAAAATTATTTCGTCAGTAAACCCAAACTAGATTCATAATTAAACACAATTGACGATAAAACAATGTGCTTTTGATGGAGCCAGAATTGATTATAAATAACCTTTACCACCTCTGTCCAAATTAAAGGTTTTTGATTGGGTTTAGCGATAATCGCTCAATAATTGCGTTGTGTAATAAATTTTAGGTTGTTTGTTATTCAGTTCCGCATCGTGCCGACTTTAGGCGTAAAAGCGTTAAAATTAGCACGGATAATTTTATATTACCTCAGCCTGGTCTACTGTTTGCGGCTTGCCGAAAGGCTTTTGTAGATAGTTTCAATCCACACGTCGGTTTTGATAAATCCTGAACCCCAAGACTGGTATTTGGCAGGCAATCCGTCTTTTTTGATACCTTCAAGTGTTTTGCCGCCGATCATTCCTTTCTGCACAATGCCGGTCGTCTCCGTCAGCATTTGATGATAATTCTTCAAATCGGTAAGCGTTGAGAGATTACCGTGACCTGGAATGATTTTGACGTCTGCCGGAACTCTGTTAATGACATCGGCGATGTTTTTGGTTAATCCCAGAACGCTTCCGCCGCTTTCCATATCAACGAACGGAAAACGGTTGGCGAAGAAATGATCGCCCATATGGACAACATTTGCTTTGGTAAAGAAAATGACCGAATCGCCATCGGTGTGTCCATTCGGATAATGGACGGCGAGAATCTCCTCGTCATTAAAATGAATACGTGTCGATTGATCAAATGTGATAGATGGCAGCGCAAATTTCGGATATGGCACAAATTTTTCGCCGCGAAAGAGGGCTTCGGTAGCGAGGCGTCTGCGGACATTTGTATGCGCGACGATAACCGAATCCTTGCCAAAAAAGTTATTACCCTGCGTGTGATCGCCGTGCCAATGCGTGTTAAAGATAAAACGCGGTTTGTCTGAACCGAGAGATTTTAACGCCTCGGCGATCTTCGGCGCGACCTGCGCATAATCGTCATCAACAATTAAAATTCCGTCCGTGCCTGCTGAGACACCGACATTTCCGCCGCGACCCTGAAGCATATAAATCTGATCGGTAATTTTAACGGTTTTGACCGTAATTTCCTGTGTTTGGTTTTCGTTTTCGTGTTTACCGTGAGCGAAATTTAAGCTCGCGCACAAACTTACAAGAAATGAAAGAGCGACGAATTTTCTCAGCATTTTATTTCTCCAGTTTAAGATTTGCAACGACTTTTTCTGCTTTTATAAAATCTATCATCTTTTGAAATTACAAATGTATTTGAATTGCAAAACTTTAAAGTTAGTCGCAAAAAGGGTTGTCGATAAGAACAATGATAAGTGTATAACAAAATTGTATTATAATATTACCAAACGTTGATATTTGTTGGCTGATTTAATATTCTGAAACGTGAGAGGCTTAACGTAAAAATCTGCTCGGTTCGTTACCGGGTTAGGCGCGCGTTAAGCCCTTTTTTGATTATTTCTGAAAATTATATTTAAGCGTTTATTTGACAACAAAATTCTGCGTGATAATCTCGCCTGGCAAGTCAAATAATTATCGGAAAATGACCCTTCGTTTCACGTCTTGAGCCTTGAGGAGGAGAAGCGCTATCTGCTTGCCGCTCCGCAGCCACTTCAAAACGTGGCAATTGTAATACTTGAAACCGTTATGAATGCGCTGAAGTCTATCAGCTTCGTAAGCAGGACGTTGATCTTTCACAGAATTTTTTGAAAGTCATTAAAAGTAAAATAAAGACATCGGTTTGTCGTGTCCATCTGTCGTCGCGGGCACGACGTGTTTTAAGTTATCGGATGAAAAAGTTTGACGGCGAAAATCTTTTTTCGCAAAATGATATTGACGGGCAACAAGCAACCAAAACTTTGAATTATCCGCATTTGAAAGCTTTTAGATTTTTACGCTTCGCTTTCCGGTTATATGATTTTCGTCACACGTTTGCTACAAGAGCATTAGAGAGTAAAATTGATTTATTAACGCTTGCCTTGATACTCGAACACGCGAACTTAAAGGTGGTTTTTCGTTACGCGCATTCGTCCGAAAAGCAAAAGCCGATGCGATTCATAAAATGGAAAACTCAAAAGTAAGATATAAAGCAAAAATAGTCTAAAGTGGTGAATCAAGCTGAAAGGTTACATTTTTAGATATAACACCCTTTCAGCTTTGTAGATTGTTAATTATAAACATCTGAACAAAAAGAACTTATTAAATTACGGTAAAACGAATTTTATGAAAGCTACACTGATTACAGGCGCTTCCGGGGGAATCGGCAAAGTGTTTGCGCGCCGTTTAGCCGAGGAAAAGCACAACCTGGTTTTGGTTGCGCGCTCCGAAGATAAGCTTGCCAAATTATGTAACGAATTAATGGACAAACACGCGATTACAGCGCATTACGTGGCGATTGACTTGATTGATTTTGAAGCTGATAAACGTCTTTACGATCAAACTGAAAGCCATGGACTTGAAATTGAATGGCTGATTAATAATGCCGGTTTCGGTTCGATGGGCGACTTTGCGCGCCTCGAACTTGAAAACGAGATTGAAATGATCAACTTGAATATCACAGCGCTGGTTGCCCTGACGCATCGATATTTGCAGCAAATGCGGACACGAAAGAGGGGAACGATCATCAATGTCGCCTCGACGGCAGGTTTTCAGCCCGTTCCGTTTATGGCGACTTACGCGGCGACGAAAGCCTTTGTCAAATCGTTTAGCGAAGCTATAGCTGAGGAAAATCGTTTACATAATATTACCGTGACCGCGCTTTGTCCGGGTCCGACGGAGACGAATTTCTTTGACGCGGCAAATATCGGGAGCGATGCGAAAAACGCTTTTTTGAAACGGGGAATGCAAACGCCCGAAGCGGTTGTCGAGGCGGCTTTGAGGGCGGTCAAAGGCGGAAAATCTTCGGTTGTTTCGGGCTGGTCAAATTATTTGACGGCAAGACTGGGAAATTTCGTGCCAAACTCAATTATCACGCGTGCCGTCGCCGGTGTTTTGCGCCCAAAGTTTGAAGAAAAAAGGCAAATCGAACAAAAATAAATTTACAGGAACAACAGGACAAAGGGTTAAAGACAAAATCAAAATTGTTTTAACATATCCTTTTCATCCTGATATCTCTGTCAATTTTCTTATTAAAAAATGCGATTCACAGTTCTGGGCAGCGGTTCGACGGGTAATTCCGTTTTAATCTGCACCGAAAAAACAAAAGTTTTAGTTGATGTCGGCTTGAGCGCGAAGGAAACTCTGCGCCGTCTCGCGCTCGTCGGCGTAAACTTTTCTGATTTGGACGCGATTCTCATTACGCACGAACACAGCGACCACGCGGGCGGTCTGCGCGTTTTACTGAATACCGTTACTTGTCCGGTTTATGTATCGGGCGAAACTGAGGAAGCGTATTTGCGCGAGAAATACAATAAGAGTAACGACGAGCCACAGAAACGTTTTGAAGCGCTCAAAGACCGCCGCGTAGAAATCGAATCGAGCCGCGATTTTCGTATCGGTGATATCGATTTTGAGCCGTTTTCAGTTCCGCACGACGCCGCTGATAATTTTGGATTTGTAGCAAAAAACGCGGGCGTTAAAATCGTCACGATTCTGGACTTCGGTTGTTTTACAACACTTATCAGAGAAAAGCTGCGCGGCTGCGACGGCATCGTTATCGAGTCGAATCACTGCCGGGATATGTTAAAAACGTGCGCGGTTTACAGTTGGGATTTAAAGCAGCGAATAATGTCGCGCACCGGTCATATTTCAAATGAAGATTTGTCTGAATGGTTACAGAATGAATTTGACGGCGCGGCGCGGCACATCGTTTTAGCCCACCTTTCCCAGCGCGCCAACGAACCGCATCTGGCGCGTCTGACGGCGCAAACCGCTTTGCAGATGCGTGCGCCGCTCTTTAAAGCTGAAACGCAAATTACAATTTCGTCACATCGCGAACCGACCGTTTGGATTGAATTTTAGACTAATCCGTCGAGTTCGTCTTCCAAAAGTTGCGTTTCATAGAGAGATGCGTACTCGCCGCTGATTTTAATTAATTCTTCGTGCGTGCCGCGCTCAGTGCGACTTTTAAGGCAGAAGTACGCGCGTTGAGCAAAAGAGACAACATTCTTGAACGTCTGTTCTCACTAATGCTCGGACTCCTAATCAAATTATTTTACATTTGGCGGCTGCGCTTTTTTAGTGCGAACTAGGATTCCTTCGTCGGCAATGACAAAAAGGCGGCGGGCATCGTATGAAGAAGTGTTAGTTGGTTGGTAAGACAATAAATAACGGCTTTTGCGCAGTTCGTCAGCGATAAATTTGGCGGCGGTCTGCGCCTCTTCAATCGGGAAGATTTTGCCGCCAGTGCCTTCGGTCAGTTGTTTGATCACTTCGGGAGCCTTCGGTTGATTGCGGCGATATGCGCCGCCCGTGCGATCCGGGATTTGAAGAGCATAAATTGTGATATTTTGGTTTTGCAGCTGACCTAAAATTTTATCAAAAGACGTTTTGCTGCCTCTGTCTAACCCGTCGCTGATCAAAATCACTGCCGTTTTTCGCGTTCCGGGCATCAGCGGCA
>JACCRD010000243.1 GCA_013813755.1 Acidobacteriota bacterium
TTCAAATCCACGCAGAATCCCGACGATCTGCTCGTCCGTAAATATCTTTTTCATCGCTCGAATCTCCTATTTTTATTTTAGTTGATTCTCGCCTTCCACTTGGAGTAATTTTACGGGTGCAGGTCAATACCAAAAAGGGTTATTGATCACAAGTAAAGATTTGTTTTTTTAAAGTTGTAGAGTTCAGACGTAATTATTAGTTAAAACCGGCTTTTTTATAAATCTACTCTTTCGGAAAGTACCGCCCAGCGCTCAACATCCTGGTTTAATTTGTCGCTTAATTTTTGTTGTTCGCCGAATAATTCGTGAACAATCGCGGCGTTGCTAGCGGATAAACCTATTTGCTTTTCAATTTCAATCTGCCTTTTTTCAGCCGCCGCAATTGCGGTTTCGAGTGTTTCGAGTTCGCGTTTTTCTTTGAACGAAAGTTTTTGCGGAGCTTTTGGTTCTGTTTGTTTAACCGTTGCTTTAGTGAAATTTTCAAACGCTTTTTCCGCTTGTTTGTCACTTGCGTTTTCGGTTTCTTCGCGGCTGCGCGTTTCTAAATAAGTTGTGTAATCGCCGGCGTATTCGCGCAAATTTCCTTTGCCGGTAAATTTGAAAACGTGTTCAATCGTGCGGTCGAGAAAATAGCGATCGTGGCTGACGACGATGAGCGCGCCGGGAAAATCGTCGAGATATTCTTCGAGCGCCATCAGGGTTGGAATGTCGAGGTCGTTGGTCGGTTCATCGAGCAGAAGAACGTTTGGCGCGCTCATCAAAATCTTCAAAAGATAGAGCCTTCGCCGCTCGCCGCCTGAAAGATTAGCAATCAACGCGTATTGCACAGCGGGCGGAAACAGAAATTTATCGAGCATCTGGCTTGCCGTTATATGCTTGCCGTCAGCTGTTGCGACGTATTCCGCCATTTCGCGGACGTAATCAATCACGCGCTGCTCGTCATTCAGGGCGCGGCTTTCCTGATCGTAATAGCCGATGACGACGGTTTGCCCGACATCAATTTTCCCTGCGTCCAGCGCGATTCTGCCGGTGATAATTTCAAGCAGAGTCGTTTTGCCCGCGCCGTTCGCGCCGATGATTCCGATGCGAGCGTCACGTTTGAGAATATACGAGAAATCGTCAATCAGCTTATTTTCGCCAAACGATTTTGAAACATTGTTTAATTCAACGATTTTTGAACCGAGCCGCTGCGAGCCGATGGCAATGTCGATTTCAGATTTGGTGCGTTCCTTCGGCTGCGCCATTAATTCATGAGCTGCATTGATACGCGATTTTGACTTGCGTGTTCTGGCTTTCGCGCCGCGCCGGAGCCACGCCAGTTCTTTTTTAATCAGCTGTTCGCGCTTGTGTCCTTCAACGACGCGGAGCGTGTCCTGTTCTTCTTTTTTCTCCAGATAATAAGCGTAATTTCCGCTGAAAACCTGCACCGCACCGCGGTCGATTTCAAAAATGCGATTCGTCACGCGGTCGAGAAAATATCGATCGTGCGTGACGAGAAGCAACGCACCGGTGTAGCGCCGGAGGTAATCTTCGAGCCATTCAATTGTATCGGCGTCGAGGTGATTAGTCGGTTCATCCAAAATTAAAATGTCCGGTTTAACGATCAGTTCGTGCGCGAGCGCCACGCGTTTGCGCTGCCCGCCGGAGAGCGCGTTCATTTTCGCGGATGTATCGAAAATGCCGAGCTTCGTCAGAATCATCCGCGCGTTGGTTTCGATTTCCCAGCCGCCGTTTGTTTCAAGCTCGTGCTGAAGTTCAGAAATTTTGTCAAAAAGTTTTTGATCTGTTCCGCCCTGCACCGCCAAATCGTGGCACGCCGTTTCATAATCCTGAAGCTGCTTCATCACGCCGCCGCTCGCCGCGAAAATCGTCTCCAGAACCGTCGCATTATCATCAAACTGCGGATTTTGCGATAAAAAAGCCAGCGTTTTGCCGCCCGCTCGCGTAACTCGACCCGTATCGGTTTGCTCAACTCCGGCGATCACTCGCAGAAGCGTCGTCTTGCCCGAACCGTTAGCGCCGATAATCCCGACTTTATCGCGCTCTTCGAGTCCGATCGTAACATTTTGAAACAGAGGCTTGAAGCCGTAATCTTTACTGACGTTTTCGAGTGAAAGAACATTCATAAATTAGATAATCCAAGTTGCAAAATACTATTTTTTCACCCCAAAGACGCGGAGATTCGCAAAGAAACGCGGAGAAAACATAAATCCCCTGTGAATTTCTCTGCGAAAACTCCGCGTCTTTGCAGTAAGAACCTTCGCTTCTCAGGCATTTATTTTTCTTCGTCTAAAATCTCCTGCACGCGCCCAACCTGCCCGTCTGTCAGGCGAACCTTAATGCCGTGCGGATGATTAGCTGAATTGGTCAGTAAATCTTTGACGACGCCAATAGTTTGTTTTCCGGTGCGCTGGTCTTGTTTTAAGACAATGGCGACGCGTAGTCCGGGACGAATGTTGCCGCGTTGTTTTCCATTCATAATGTATTGTTTTATTTAACTGATCGCCTGTGGCATCATACCAAAGATTTCTCTCCGGCACCTAAAGTGGTGGCGTGAGGCGTATTTAGCTACCGAGACGCGGAGTTTCGCTTTGGATTTTCGAGTTTTTCAACATTACCTTTCTTCCTCAGCGATAAAACAAACTTGCGACTGACAACTTAAGATTAAAATTTCGTTGGAGTATTGGCAGAGCAAAGAATTGTCAAAATCATTCAATAGTTCGAGTAAGTTGTCTTTTCTGCAAAAACAAATTATGTTTGTCACAAATCGGTAACATTGTTAGCACATAATAGTTCAAACGCGCGGAGGAACGAGCGAAATGAATCACAATCAATTTATTTATAAAGTTGACAAAAAGATGAGGCTCGCGGATTTTGACCCGAATTCCATGGCGGATTTCGGTGACGAGCAGCAAGCGCAGGTGAGTTTGGAGAAGAATGCTGCCGATATTGCGGATTATCAGGATATGCTGATGGCGCACGAAACGAACGGTCTGCTCATCATTTTCCAGGCGATGGACGGCGCGGGCAAAGACGCGACTATCAAGAACGTGATGTCGAATCTCGATCCGCAAGGCTGCGAGATGAAGATGTTTAAAGCCCCGTCTGAAAAAGAAGTCAAGCACGATTATCTGTGGCGTGCGGCGCAGTCGGTTCCGGCACGCGGTCAAATCGGCATCTTCAACCGCTCGTATTACGAACACGTTATTGTCGAGCGAATTCACCCGGAAAAGCTCGCCAGGCAAAATCTTCCCGACAGCGCGACTGGAAAAGACATCTGGAAAAAACGCTTCCGGCACATCAACAACTTTGAGGAATATCTGCTCGACAACGGCATCCACGTTCTCAAATTTTTTCTCAATCTTTCAAAAGAAGAACAGCGCGAAAAATTGCTTGAACGTATGAAGCGACCGGAAAAGAAATGGAAATTCGCGCTCGAAGACCTCGAAGACCGCCAGCACTGGGACAAATATATGAAGGTTTATGAAGAAGCGTTCAATCAGACCAGCACGAAAACAGCGCCTTGGTATATTATCCCCGACAATCACCGCTGGGTTGCCCGCGCCTGTGTTGCTTCGATTATTTTGGAAAAACTTAAGTCGCTTCACTCAAAATATCCCGATACAAACGAAAAACAGAAAAAAGAAATGGCAAAAGCACAGTCACAACTGGAGAAGGAAAGCGTTTCCGATACTAAATAAAATTTATCTTATCTCAAGCTGTTTTTATAAATAAATCCATTTGTTGATTGTTAAGAAACTCAAAAATCACCTTTCTAATCAACCAAATATGACTTATTTTTCAGCAGCTTAAGTTAGGAAACTAACCTAAAAAAGCTAAACGGCTTTTGAAATTTAGCTATGAAAGCGCAGTAACGAGTGGTTGAGATGATTTCTATTTTTCCCAAACCCTGTTTTTTGAATCTTCAAGATACAGCAATAAATCGCTCCGAAATTCAACGCGAAATGGCTTAAGCCAGCTTTTTATACCGTTGAAATTTATTGGTAAACTCGGTTGAATGTGTTAAATTTATCAATAAATTGAGCCTATATTCTTTCAGGTTTACGGACTGATTAGTTTATCGAATAATATTCTGCCCAAAAAATCGATGCTCCAAAGCCAAATCAAATGGCGAAATTACCACACCGGAATTTGTTCCGAAAAGTTTCATTTTAGATAAACGAAGCCAGCCACTATTTATGATTTACAAACCAAAAAATAAGTTTTTTTTCTCATCGCTCAAAAAACGAATGTTTTTCTGTGCCATTATTCTGGCGGCGGCAATCTTCTCTGTCGTCAACACCGCGAATGCTTCGCCATCGGCGGGTGAACTGGATTCTTCGCTCAACGCGACGATTGATTTTGCTCCGGGGAGCGTTCGTTCCACAGTATTGCAGCCGGACGGGAAAATTCTCATCGGGGGCTTTTTCAAAACCGTTAACGGAGTTCGTTATAAAAGTATCGTTAGATT
>JACCRD010000255.1 GCA_013813755.1 Acidobacteriota bacterium
AATCGTGTTTTCGTGTCCGCCGTGCGCCGTCGCCGCGCTTGTAAAAGACGAACCTATTTTATCAATCAGCGCCCCGCACGCCCAAAGTCCGCCGGTTGTGTCAATAAATGCCCGAAGCTGTGAAGCCGCGCCGCCGTAGCGCGTCGGCGTTCCAAAAATAATCGCGTCCGCCCATTCCAAATCACCGGTCGTCGCTTCAGAAATATCCTTTGTCGCTTCGATGTTCTTCTTCCAGCCTTCGTTTGCACTTATCGCCGCTTCGGGCGCGGTTTCTTTTACTTTTAATAATTTTGTTTCCGCGCCAGCTTCCTCCGCGCCGTCCTCAACCGCTTTCGCTAGATTGTAAGTCGTTCCCGTCGCGCTGTAATAAATTATTGCCACTTTTCCCATTGTAAATTTCTCCCTTTATTTCTACTTAGAATTCTATTTAATAGTTTGGCAGATATTTATAAATTTATTTAATATAATCAACCGCCCATCTGCCATGTTTTTATCGCTTCAATCGGATGAATAAGCATTAGAATATTGATTAAAAGACTGTCGTGAATCCAGAAAATCAAAACGATTTCAATCAGCGCAAACAGCGCGAGCGAACGCCGAAAGCCAAGTTTATGCGCGATGAGAAATCCGACGATGCAGCAAAAAATGTCACCGAACGAGTTGGTAATTGAATCACCAAAATACTCGAGCGAGATGGTCGCGGCGCGATAGCGTTCGATGACAGATTTTGAATTTTCCAAAACTTCCCATGCGCTTTCGGCAAAAACAGTAATAAACAGCAGCCAGGCGAGCGGTATTTTGCGGCGGAAAACTGAATATAAAATACCGTAAAAACCGAGTCCGTGAAGAACGTGTGTCAAAGAATAAGGGTCAAAAAGGTGTTGTGAATTGTGCGTTCCCCAAGCGTCGCTCGACCATAGATAAATGGGCGTATCCCATTTGCACCACCAAATTCTGCCTTGGCAATAAAGAACAAAAATCGCACCGATAATAACAGTAAGCAGTAGCAGATATGGCAAGTAATTGCTAACAAAATGCCGAGCCAGCTTTTCGGCAGCATTATTTTCTTCGTTTAATTCAATCATTAGCCAGTTTCAATGTGTTTACCGCTTTTCTCGCCGGCGAATTCGCCGCTTTGCTGGAGTAATTTGGCGATCAGACCAGTCCAGCCCGTTTGGTGGCTCGCGCCTAAACCGCAACCTTTGTCGCCGTGAAAATATTCGTAGAAAAGAATGTGGTCGCGCCAGTGTTCATCGGTTTGAAACTTTTCCGAGTTGCCGAAGACGGCGCGGTTTCCTTCCTCATCTTTCAAAAAAATGTTTGACAGCCGGCTTGATAATTCCTGCGAAATTTCCCACAGAGAAAGCATTTTTTCAGAACCGGTTGGAAATTCGATTTTGAAACTTTCGCCAAAAAAGAAATCGAATTTTTGGAGAGCTTCAATCAACAAATAATTGACCGGAAACCAGATCGGACCGCGCCAGTTCGAGTTGCCGCCGAACATTCCGGAGTGCGATTCGCCCGGTTCATACTCGACTGTATATTTTGTCTCGCCGACTTGAATTGTGTAAGGAGTCGCTTTGTGAACGCGCGACAGAGAGCGAATTCCGTAGTTTGATAAAAACTCGCTTTCCGAAAACATCACGCGCAGAACGCGGCGCAGACGTTCCGGGTTAACCAGCGCGAGCAGACGGCGATTTTCCTTGCCCGGTTCCTGCATACAGGCGATTTGATCGGTTAAATCCGGGCGATGTTTCAAAAACCATTCGGCGCGCTTTTTGAACGCGGGCAAATCTGTCAGCCACGCTTCTTCCAGAGTTTCAACGGCGAAAAGCGGAATCAGACCGACCATCGAACGCAGGCGCAAAGCTACATTGCGCTCGTTCGGCAGATGCAGAACGTCATAATAAAAACCGTCGCGCTCGTTCCAAAGTTCGGTGTTTTCCTTGCCGAGATTGTTCATCGCATCGGAGATATAAACAAAATGCTCGAAAAACTTGCTCGCCACGTCTTCGTAAACTTTGTCGTCTTTGGCAAGTTCGAGCGCAATTGCCAGCATATTCAGGCAATACATCGCCATCCAGCTTGTGCCGTCGGATTGCTCCAAAAGCCCGCCGTCGGGCAGTTTTGTGTTTCTGTCAAAAACGCCGATGTTGTCGAGTCCAAGAAATCCGCCTTCAAAAACATTGTTGCCCTCAGCGTCTTTGCGGTTGACCCACCACGTAAAATTTAAAAGGAGTTTATGAAAGATTTTTTCCAGAAAGTCCCGGTCAGGTTTGCCCGTGCGCTTGG
>JACCRD010000017.1 GCA_013813755.1 Acidobacteriota bacterium
TTGTTTTGACGATTGCTCAACCGTTTTCCAATCACAACGGCGGTATGATCGAGTTTCGCAACGATAACGGCACAGAAAATCTTTATATCGGAATGGGCGACGGCGGTTCGGGCAACGACCCGCAGAATAACGCGCAAAATATCAATAGTCTGCTTGGTAAATTCCTCCGCATCACGCCAGATGTTTCCGGCAACGACAACAATCCGGCTTATACGAATCCGGCTGACAATCCGTTTGTCGGCGTGAGCGGCGCCGACGAAATTTACGCCGTCGGTATGAGAAATCCTTTTCGCTGGTCGTTTGACCGGGACGGAACCAGACAGCTTTGGGCGGGTGATGTTGGACAAGGAGCGATTGAAGAAGTTGACATTATTACCAAGGGCGGCAATTATGGCTGGCGCGTTTATGAAGGAACCCGGTGTACGAATATCGATCCGCAATTGTGCAATCCGGCAAACTACGTCGCGCCGGTTTTCCAGTACGATCATACGAACGGAGGCTGCTCGGTGACAGGCGGCTACGTCTATCGCGGAAAGCAGAGAACTCTGCCGGACGGCGCATACACCTACGCCGATTTCTGCACCGGCGAAATCTGGATGTGGACGGGCGGGCAGCAAATTCTTTTGCAGGACACAAACCGCAACGTTTCGTCTTTCGGTGAAGACGAAGACGGCGAACTGTATGTCGTCGGGCTTGGCGGAACAATCGAAAAAATTGTTCACCCCGAAGCTAACGCCGATTTCGGAGGCGATTTCAAAACCGACTTTTCCGTTTTCCGTCCGTCAAATGGGTTCTGGTATGTTTTAAACAGCTCCGATAATTCGTTTCGCGCCGCGCAATTTGGTCAAAACGGCGACGTTCCGGTGCCGGAAGATTATGATGGCGACTTTAAAACCGACCTCGCGGTTTTTCGTCCTTCAAACGGTGTCTGGTATTACATAAAAAGCAGTGATAACTCTGTTGTATCAAGACAGTTCGGACAAAATAACGACGAGCCGGTCGCGGGCGATTTTGACGGTGACGGACAAGCTGATCTGGCTGTTTCGCGTCCGGGTCCGGAAGCTTCTTCGCCCAGATTTTTTTATATCCTGCAAAGCTCAACCAACACGCAGCGGACGCAGCAGTGGGGAACGACCGGTACGGATCGCCCCGTCGCCGGAGACTTTGACGCGGACGGACGAGCCGATGTCGCGGTTTACAGCGAAGCGGGCGGTTTCTGGTATATTTTGCAGAGTTCCAACAACAAATTCCGCGCCGAGCAGTTTGGCGCCGGTAATTTTCAGGACATTCCCGCTCCGGGTGATTTTGACGGCGATGGCAGAACCGATCAAGCGGTTTTTCGTAAAAGCACAGGCGTTTGGTACGTTTTGCGAAGCTTTAACCGCGCGGTTCAAAGCACGCAGTTCGGTATAGCGACCGATATTCCGGTTGCCGGAGATTATGACGGCGACGGACTCGACGACATTGCCGTTGTCCGCCGCGAATCCGGTGTGACAAATTGGTTTTATATTCGCAGTCGGGACAATGCATTTGTCGGCGGACAGTTCGGCGCAAGTACAGATTTGCCCATCCCCGCCTACGACGCGCCTTGAAATTTAAGAAGAAATTATTTTACATAAGACAAAAAGGATGAAGATTTTTTGAACGCTTCATCCTTTTTTATTTATATTTTTTGCCCGCCAAAACAAACCGAAAGTTTTTTACGTTTCCATTCGCAGTTCTTCACCTTCTTCTATTTTAGGTTTTCCCTTTTTGTCTTTTACAAAAGACGAAACAAGTTCGACGAAGCGTTCGGGGTTTTCTTCCTGCGGAACGTGTCCGCAGTCTTTTAAAACGACCAGGCGCGAATGAACAATCGAATCGTAAAGTCGCTGCGCGTTATGAATCGGAATTATCGTATCATTTTCGCCCCAAATCAAAAGGGTTGGCTGATTGATCAAATGCGCGTCGGCTTCAATTCGGGAAGCGTTCCAATTACGCGCCGATGTTAAAACCGAGTTATGCGCGTTTTTTGCCCGCAGCGGACGACTGACCGCATCCAGTCGTTCTTCCGTAATTAGATGATGATTGGAAGGCGCGATAGTTCGGCGCATCCGCGACTTCAAAAATCTTCTCGAATCGATCAAAAATGGCGAAAGAATCTCGCCAACACCGCTCATCGAAACAAATCGCAAAATACCGTTAGTTTTCGCTTCATCATTGCAGACAGCGCCGACCAACACGAGTTTTTCGACTCTTTCCGGATAATCGAGCGCAACGGTTGCCGCCACCGCGCCGCCGTAAGAACTGCCGACCAGCGTTGCGCGCCCAATTCCCAAACGATTCATAAACTGCTCAAGCACACGCGCCTGCGAAGCTATCGAATACTCAAACCACGCCGGTTTATCTGAATAACCAAAACCGAGCAAATCAATGGCGATCACGTGAAACCCTTCGCCCGCTAATTTCGGCGCAACCGCTCCCCAGACATAAGTTGAAGCCGTGTAGCCGTGAACTAAAATCATTTTGGGCTGCGAAACATGACCGAATTCCTGATAATGAACTCTAACGCCGTCAACGACTACGAAATGAGAGTTTTCCGCGTGGTGAATTTTGTGAACAATATCATCCCACGAAACGTCGCCCGCCCGCGTTAACATCTTCCACGCCACCAAACCGCCGATCGCTCCGACCGCTCCCAATGCCAGATTTCTTTTTTTCATAAATCTTCCCTTCTCAACAAATTTTATACCATAACAATGCGCGGTTGAATAAATTTTTGTTCACTGTCGCAGAAACCGACCGCAATCAAATTTTCTTTCTCGTCAATCATCCTGAGCGGTTGACCCGCTTTTATTTCGTCATCTCCAAATCCAAGTTTCAAACCGTTTCTGGTGCGGCTAATCTCTTGCGCGCTCAGAACGACCGGCGGCAAATGCGTGAGCGCTTTGTTCATCGAAATTAAAACGTTTGTCAATTTCCCTTCTGAAACGATTTCCTCTAAACGCTCAATCGTCACGGCTTTCGATAAATCAAATTTTCCAGCGCCGGTTCTTCTAAGCGCCGCGAGATGTGCGCCAACGCCGACTTTTCTGCCGATGTCTTCCGCCAGAGTGCGAATATAAGTCCCTGCCGAACACAAAACTCGAAATCCAAAGTCATTTGTTTGTTGGTTTTCGGTTTCTATTTTGTGGTCTTCGTTGACAGTCTCAACGTCTTTCTGTGTTTTTTGAGGGAGTATTATTTCCAGTTCATAAATCGTCACTTGCACGGGTTTTCTTTCAACTTCAATGCCTTGTCTGGCGAGTTCATAAAGTTTTTTACCCGCAATTTTTTTCGCCGAATACATCGGCGGAGTCTGTTCGATTTCGCCGCGAAACTCCTTCAAAACATCTTCAAACTCACCAATCAAAAGAGACCTTGAACTTTGAACTTCCAACCCTGGATTTTGAACTTTGGACTTTAAACTCCCCGTAAAATCGCCCGTATCGGTTTCAAAACCAAACCTGACAACCGCTTCGTAACGTTTAGAATCTTTATCAAGAAACTGCGCGAGGCGCGTCGCCTGTCCGATTAACATTACCAGAACGCCGGTCGCAAACGGATCGAGCGTCCCGGTATGCCCGATTCGTTTTGTCTTCAAAATGCGGCGCAGACGCGAAACAACATCGTGCGAAGTAATTCCGGCGGGTTTATCAATTACAAGGATTCCATCAATCATATTTTGGATTTTGGATTTTAGATTTTAGATTTGCAAGCGAAAATAGAAGTTTATCCACTCAGCAATGGCTTTTTCTTCGAGTTGGCGGAAGGCATTATAGTCAGCAATCAAAACTTCCACTCAGTAAACTTTTCTGCTTTCTGCCAAGTGCTTCCCTTTTTACTCTCTTCCAACTTTACCGGACGTATGGGTTTCTGCCTTTTAGCGTTGCGTTCTCGACAGCTTTGCGGGAAAATTTTGATATGTTTCCGAAAAAAAATTGGCGCAAAAGAAAATCTGCATCAGATGAAGACTGTCAGCCCAAAATTATTGTTAATATCGAGCGGGCGCGGCAGAAAACTTTTGATCGCGCAGTTAATCTTCTCACTTATAAGCCGCGCTCGATCATAGAGTTGCGCGAACGTCTGCTTGAAAAAGAGTGGACAAACGGTGAAATTGTCGAAGAAGTTATCGAGAAACTCAAAGGTTACGGTTATTTGAATGACGTTCAATTTGCCAATGATTTCGCGCTTTCAAAGCTGCGCCAAAAACCAATCGGCAAGCGCGTGTTAAAACAAAAACTAACGATGAAAAAGCTCGACAAGGAAACTATTGACGAAGCGGTTGAAAACGCCTTTGAGGAAACGCCCGAAGCCGAAATTATCGAACAAGCCGTCGCCAAACGCCTGCGGCTGAAAGGCAAACCGGAGACGCGCGAGGATTCAAAAAAGTTTTACGATTATCTTTTGCGGCAAGGTTTTTCCTACGATTTGGTGAGCAACACAATGCGCGAAATCGCCGCGCGAAACTTCGACGAAGAGAATTAACAATTAAAATTTGCAATGACCAAAATAAATTACGACGGGCGAGAATTTGCGTCCGTCCAAAACTCCGTGTCGGGCGAAGTTTCCGCCGAAACTGTTTTTCATTATCACCAAAAAGAAGATTTAGTTTGGGCTGAATATGAAGGCGGCGAGATTGTCTTCGGAAATTTAATTGCGAAAGTGTTAGAAAATGGCAATTTGGAAATGCGTTATCAACACCTCAATAAACAAGGCACGTTGATGACGGGCGTCTGCCATTCAACGCCGGAAATTCTTGCCGACGAGCGGCTTCGTCTTTATGAAAAGTGGCAGTGGACATCAGGCGATTTAACCAAAGGCGAATCTATTATTGAAGAGATAAAGCGATAAAGCAGTGTGAATTTAATTCTTAAAACCGCAATTAGTTTTTGTCCGTCTGTAGAATTCGGTATGCTTCAGAACGCGCCAAGCCAAATTCTTTCGCGGCTTTTTTGAGCGCGAGTTTGCGGTCTGTTCCTTCGGCTTCGAGTTCGGCAACACGTGCGGCGAGAGATTTTGAGTTTTGAGTTTTGAGTTTTGAATTTTGGATTTCCGTGCGATTTATTACTAAAACTATTTCGCCTTTGACAATCATTTGCGAAAACTTTTCTGCTAATTTTTCTAAACTTCCCCGAATAATTTCCTCGTGTAGTTTGGTAATCTCTCGCGCTACCGCCGCTTCACGATTTCCTAATATTTCCAAACAATCAATCAGACTTTTCGCGATTCGGTGCGGCGTTTCGTAAAACACGAGCGTTGCCGGCACTGCTTTTACTTCCAAAAGCCGCTTTTGTCTTTCAGTTTTTTTTGAAGGCAGAAAACCGCCAAAAAAAACCGAATCCGTCGGCAAGCCCGAAACTATCAAGGCATTGACAAAAGCCACCGCACCCGGAATCGCCACCACCTTCGCGCCGATTTCGTGCGCCTTTCGCACAATAATTAACGCCGGGTCGCAAATCGCGGGCGTTCCCGCATCTGAAACGACGGCGATTGATTTTCCCTGTTTGAGCAATTCGACAAACTCTTCGGCTCGCGCGTTTTCGTTGTGTTCGTGATAGCTCACGAGTTTTTTTGAAATGCCGTAATGATTCAGCAGTTTGCGTGTGTGGCGCGTGTCTTCGCAGGCGATAAGGTCAACTGTCTCAAGTGTTTGGAGCGCGCGGTTTGAAATGTCGGAAAGATTTCCGATTGGCGTCGCGACGAGATAAAGCGTTCCAAACATAAGATATTAAAAACCTAAAAATAAAAAAGCAGCGCAAGTTTAACATACGCTGCTTTTACCTAAGAAAAAATTGATTTTCAGTTTTTAGCTGTTTTTCTTCTCGCAAGTTTCGTCACTAGAAACATTGCCGTTTTGGGCTTCAACACTCATCGCTTGCGCTTGTTTGTTTTTCATCGGACAAGTGCTGCCGCAGCAATCTGCACAGCAATTATCCAAAGCGTTTCCACCCTGTTTTTTTATCGGACAAACACCAGTTTTGCAGCAGCAATCTTCTTTGTCGCAGCACGAAGTTTTTGTTTGACCTTCAGCGTGAGCGGCGTTCATCCCTTTCATCGCGCACGAATCAGGCGCCGTCGTTTTACTAAAATTGTTCGATTGATTAACGGCAAAAGCCACAATGCCAAGGGCTAAGATAAATATTGCAGAGGTTGTCAATAATATTTTTTTCTTCATTTTTGTTTCCTTTGAACTTATGAAAATTAGAACCAAAAGTTTATAAACTATAACACGCATTCAGCATTCTGCAAAAAGTTAATAGCTCAGAGACCATTCAACAAAATCAAACATTAAAACGGAAATTGACGATGTCGCCTTCCTGCATAATGTAATCTTTGCCTTCGAGCCGGGTCAAACCTTTTTCACGCGCCGCCGCGTTGGAACCGGCGCTGATTAAATCTTTATAACCGACGATTTCAGCGCGAATAAATCCGCGTTCGATGTCTGAGTGAATAACGCTTGCCGCCGCCGGCGCTTTTGTGCCGACCGGAATCGTCCACGCGCGGACTTCCTTTTCGCCCGCCGTCAGATAACTCATCAAACCGAGCATTTTGTAGGCGGATTTGATCAGCTTATCGACGCCGCTCGAGGTGACGCCCAAATCACTTAAAAATTCTTTGCGCTCGGCGGGTTCGAGCGCGACGAGTTCGGCTTCGAGCTTTGCGCAGATAATCACGACTTCCGCTTTTTCCTTTGCCGCGTGTTCCCTGACAGTTTGGACGTGCGGATTTTCGTCTGGGGTGAGCAACGTTTCTTCATCAACATTCGCCGCGTAAATCGTCGGTTTTGTAGTCAGCAGAAAAAATTGTTTGACTATTAATTGTTCTTCATTTGATAATTCGATTGTCCGGGCGGCGCGTCCTTCTTCCAAAACGGGCAAAATTTTATCGAGCGCGTCGAGTTCGGCTTTTGCAACTTTATCCCCGGCGCGCACGCCGCGCTGAGCTTTGTCACGACGTTTTTCAACCGAAGCCAAATCTGCCAGAGCAAGTTCGATCTGAATCGTCTCGATATCCCGAATCGGATCGACCGAGCCTTCGACGTGAATGATATTTTCATCTTCAAAACAGCGCACAACCTGAATAACAGCGTCGGTTTCGCGGATATTGGCAAGAAACTGATTGCCTAACCCTTCGCCCTTCGACGCGCCGCGCACGAGTCCGGCGATGTCAACAAACTCCACGGTTGCGGGAACTTCCTTCTGCGCTTTGACGAGATCGACGAGAATTGGCAGACGCTCATCCGGCACAGCGACTACGCCGACATTCGGCTCAATCGTGGCAAATGGATAGTTTGCTGCCAGCGCGGATTCCTGAGCGGTCAGCGCATTAAAAAGTGTTGATTTTCCGACATTCGGCAGTCCGACGATTCCAGCTTGTAACATAAGATAAATTCAAAAGTTTAAGGTTCAAAGTTTAAAGTTAAACATTTTAACCTCGAAATTGATTTTTGAGAAATAGGAGGGGTTAAGAAAAAATCTGTCAGGCAAGTTTGGATTAAATTTAAAAAGATTGAAATTGATAAAAACTTATTTATTCCGAATCAAAACTGGATTGAATTTTATGTTTCGGAGTATTGACCGCTAACTAATTTGAAACTTGAAACTTTGAACGGCAGAGTTAACGCGGCGCGAAATTACTAGCGACAGCCTTAAATTTTAATTACAACGAATTTAACAACCTAGCTGTTTTGTGTTCACGTCCAATGAATTGTTCGATGGCGGCGTTTGTCAAAGTAGAACTTCCTAAAACTATGCTCTTTGACCTTCAATCACACTCAATGGCGATTTTGTCGGAACGATTTTCGTTAGCCTAAAGCCAGATGCTTCCAGCAATTTTCCATATTCATCTTCGGTGCGTTCTTTGCCACCCGTTCCGATGAGCATTTGCAAATCGAGAATCTTAGACGGACTCGATTCGTTGCCTTCGGGAATGACCATTTCAATAATCAGGACTTTGCCGGTATCATTCATCGCTGAGCGGACGTTTTGCAGAATTTTGATGCTTCGCTCATCGTCCCAATCGTGAATGATATGCTTCATCATATAAACATCCGCGCCCGCCGGAACATTTTCAAAAAAGTCTCCCGAAGCGAGTTCAACACGGCTACCGACGTCTTCTTTTTCAAGCCATTCGTTTGCTCCTTCAATAACTGAAGGCAAATCAAATAAAATCCCATACATTTGTGGATTCGCTTTCAAAATTCCGGTGAGCAAAATTCCGTGACCACCCGCGATATCCATCAATTTGCCCGCGCCGGAAAAATCATAAGCCTCGACAATCGCCGGAACTGATGCCAGTGAATGACTCGTCATCGCACGATTGAAAATTTCTTCGTCTTGCGGGTTTTGTGCAAGATGCTCAAAAAGTTCATTACCAAAGACTTTCGACTGCGCGGTTTCGCCGGTTTTGACGCTGTGCTTCAACTCGCTAAAAATGCGCCAATGCCACTCGTCACCTAACAGCAGCGCAAAGTCGCGCATCGAATTCGGCGCATCGCTCTGCAACAAGGCGGCAATCGGCGTTAAATCAAATTTATTGTCAGAGTTTTCCGCAAAAACACCCGCGCTTGCCAATGTGCGAAGGACGCGATACAAAGATGGCGCGTGCGTTTTGGTTTGGGCGGCGAGTTCTTCGGCGGTCTGCGGTTTCTTCGCGAGTATATCCGCAATACCGAGTTTTGCCACAATGTAAATGCTTTGCTGCATCAACGCTCCGAACAACATTTGCGACAAAATTGCTTCGGGTGGTGGAACATTCGTATTACTGGGCTGCGTCATATCTTGTATCTCCTCTGAAAGTTAAGTTTAAAAAAGCCCCAAGCGTTTATATCTATCAAAACGAAGCCATTTAACGGCAAAATTGACACTAGCAGAAGTTTGTATCTTCTTTGTCACGCTAGAGCATTTAACTTTTAGTTCGGCAGATACTCATTAGGAATTGGTTTATCGGTGGCGATTCCAAATGCGACGCCGGTAAATCCGTTTGTGCTTTGCAGCAGATACCAGGTGCCGTTTGACGGACGATAAACCGCAATGTCGGCTTTATTATCGCCGTCAAAATCTCCGGTCACAGGCAAATCGCCGCCCGTGCCAAATTGAACGGCGGAAAATCCGGCGGTCGTTTGGAGTAGATACCAAGTGCCGCTGCGAAAAACCGCGAAATCCGTTTTGCCGTCACCGTCAAAATCGCCCTGCGCGGGTTGGTCGGTCGAAGCTCCGAAATTAACTTCGTAGAAAGTTCCGTCAGAACTTTTTAGAACAAACCAGCTTCCGGTCGAAGGGCGAAAGACGGCAATATCAATTTTGCCGTCGCCGTCGTAATCACCCGGAACCGGTTTATCTTCGCTCGCGCCGAACTGGACGGAGGTAAAAGTGCCGCGGCTGTCGCTGTTGGCGATATACCAGATGCCGTTAGAAGGGCGAAAGACGGCGATGTCGGCTTTTCCGTCACCGTTAAAGTCAGCGGGGACGGGAATATCGCCGCTCGCGCCAAACTGCCGAGCGCTGAAATGTCCGCCTTTGAGCTGCATATACCACGTTCCGTCTGAGGGGCGAAAAACGGCGTAGTCGGTTTTGCCGTCGCCGTCAAAGTCACCGGGCGCGAGAATATCGGTTGCGCCGCCAAATCCGATGCCGCTAAAATTCGCGTTTGAGCTGTTTAAGACATACCAGGTTCCGTTTTCGGGACGAAAAACGCTGACATCGGTTTTGCCATCACCGTCAAAATCGGCGTTTTTGTTTTTTGGAATTATTGCGCCCGCGACCGGCGCGTCTAAAATGTCGCCGTCGATGTTAAATGTCACGCCGCCCCAGGTTTCATTGTGCGGTCCCTGCCACTGTTTGATGCGCTGGTGATTTGACCAAAAGTTGCTTGGCACGACCGGTGAGGGCGGCGCGTAAGTCCAGACAGACGGAATATTATCAAAACGGGCGAGCCAGACAGCGTCCATCCGGCTGGCTTCGGGAATTTGCGTCCAATCCGCGACCGCGTTTGTCGGTGAGCCGTAAACACCGGAGATATAGCCTTTTTCTTTCAGGCGATCAGTCCAGCCTTTCAAAAACGCTCTGACCGCCGACCGACAACCGGGCG
>JACCRD010000035.1 GCA_013813755.1 Acidobacteriota bacterium
AAAATTAAATAGGGAAACAAGTAATGTTGTCTCCCTAATCTTTTCTAAATTCTAGTTGCAGGCAGCTTATAAATTGAAGTTATACAAAATCAAGCCGGTTACTTTGACTTTTTGGTCGGACAAAGTGGTCGGCGAAAATTTTGAACTGCGCGCTGCCGCTTGCGCCGCTTGCTGCAAAAGCGGATGACCGCTGACGGCGTTTGCCGAAGTGACGTTTCCGTTTTCGTCAATTACCACTTGCACTTTAACCTGTCCTTCCGCGCGAACCGCTCGTGCTGCCGCTGAATACTGCGGTTTAACCAAACTTGTGGCTTTTCCGTTGACTACTCCGCCTGAAACCATCGTTATGGGTTTTGGTGTCTGTTTGATTGGCGGCGGAGGCGCGACAGTAACTTCTTTTTTATCAATCTCTTTGACAACTTTGGGTGGTATTTTTTCGATTATAGAACCGCCGACTGGACTGCCGTCGTGTCGTCCGTTCGGCGCAAAACCGTTTGAAACCGGATCAGAATCGTCCGGACCTAATTTATACGGTGAGTTCGGGCGCGCTTGCTGGAGGTTTTTCGAGACCGAAAGATTATCTGGAACTTTTGCAGGCGATTCTTCCATCCGCTGAACGACTGCCTGCCGGACGGGAATCTGGCTTGCCGATTTTTCCGTCGATTGCTGTTTCGGCGCTTCCTCGGCGATTGGTTCTGGCTTTGGCGGAGCCTCGTTGGCAACATTGATGGGCATTACCAAATCTGACACGTTTAAATTTTCACCGCCCAAAACAAGGCTCGAACTGAATAAACTAAAAATTAACGCACAAGTTAAGACGGACATCACCGCCGCAAAACTGCTGAGTAAAAAACCGCTTATCCTGCGATTCTCCTGACCGGATTTTTTTGATTCGATTAATTGATTCAACATTTTATTTTCCTCTCCTGTTCCCGGTGCCAATTCGGTCATCAAAAGTTATTTGACGGAAACATTTTTCCCGTGTCAGCTTTGTTAGACACCAAAAATTATCATTTGTTCCCGAAAATAAAATGTTGTTTTCAAAGACGCAATTATTAATTGTGTAAATCTGTGCATAAAACGAGATATCCAAGTAGAAGCCCACCCTTACCTGACGCTCGGGGTTCTGCTTGGATATCTCGTTTATAGAACGATTAGTGCATCTTAAAAGGACCGCCCGAAGGTTCGGACTCTAAATCAGGACGCGCGGAATCTTGAGCAATTTCGTGCATTTCAAGTACGTTCGGTTGAAAATAAGCGTCTTTCGGTAAGGTTCCGGATTGCGCGTGACCCTTGACGAAAGCATCAGAGCGCACCCAGTTCATAAAGTCCTGGCGCGTGTTCCAGATGGTGAATACAACATACGGCTCACCTTCATTAACCGGGCGCAAAACTTGATTAGAGACAAATCCGGGCATTTCATCGACAAGTTTGGCACGCTCGCGAAAAACTTTTTCAAAAGCTTCGGCGTGTTCGGCTTTGACGTAGATACGGTTGGCGACAGTGATCACTTTGACAACTCCTTTCTATTTCCTTTTCTTGGCTTCTAAATTAAACTTCTGAAGTAGCCATTCCAACACGGCTTCCTGACTGTTAATCGTCGCTCGTCTAATTTGAGCAAGCAGATGAATTTGATCTGGTTTTGGCAACCCTGTATTTTGCAGCCCTTCATTACAGTTTGTGCAAACCGCTCGAAGATTCTGAGGAGTATCGTCCCCGCCCTTTGATTTGTCGAGTATATGCCCCATCGTCAAGCGCACCGTTCGATTTCCGCCGAACGGGTCAGGGTCGCCCGCTGCAACGCCACACATTTGGCAAGTATAGCCGTTTCTCTCAAGCACCCAAGCGCGAGTTTCTTTAGAAATACCGCGTGCGAAAGCAGGCACACGCTTGTCTGTTTCCAAAAGATATTGATTCGGTTTTAAATTTGCGCGGTCTTTGTGAGAAAGAATTTGATAGCCATCTTCGTTTCGCAACTCACGAACCCGACGCGCCCATTCGACCGCGCCGCCACTGGCTCGCTGAATATCTTTTGATTCGAGCACGTTACCAATATTTTTTAAGAAGAATTCAAGAATTAATTGTTTCGAGCCGGGCTTTCGGGGCATATTTTTACATTTACTTTCGATTTAGAATAGTAGCCAACGACTTAAATTCTGGCTGAATAGATGCCGCACGCACTTTGCTTGTTTCAACGTAAGCCGGGTTTATTTCGATGAGGATTGCTTTGCGGTTTATTTCGTTTGCCGCAATTCCGGTAGTTCCAGAACCGCCAAAAGGGTCAAGAATTAGGTCACCTTCACGCGATCCCAACAGAATGCAGCGCCGCGCCAACTCGCGCGGAAATGTTGCAGGGTGTCCGTTTCTGCTGGAGTCAGGACCAAGTATCCAATAATTGCGGAGATTCGCATCGCTTTCCTCCCTAACGCCGTTTGGATCGTAAAAGTAAGTAGGTGATTTCGCAAACATAAAAACTTCTTCTGTTGCGTTTGTCGGTCTGTTCTTCACACTTTCGGGCATCGGATTTTTTTTAACCCAAGTTATTTTCGATCTCAAAATCCACCCGTCTGCCTGCAGAGCGAAGGCGACGCGCCAAGGCAGACCTATCAAATCTCTGTCTTTGAGTCCCCAACAATCAGGAACTTTACAGTTGCGTTTTTGAATCAACTTTTTTGTATTGCCGACTGCCGCGTTTGGTCCGCAGTTGCCAGTTCCGCCATTTCTCGCATAGCCGTCTCCAACATTAAGCCATACGGTTCCATCTTTATGTAGGACACGGCGAATCTGTCGAAATATAGCCACGAGATTATCAACGTAAAGTTCCGGCGATGGTTCAGCTCCAATCTGTGCCGGGTGATCGTAATCGCGCAGTCCCCAATAGGGCGGCGAGGTTACGCAGCATTGAACGGATTCAGCCGCTAGCGTTGGTAAAACTGTGAGACTATCGCCAGTCAAAATTTGCAAATTGCTCATGTCGATTAGTATTTTGACTCAAACTTTATTGACAAGCAATTGACATAATATATTTTCATAAAATTTTATTCCTCGTCCTGTCTGAGTTTTTCCAGCACGGAAAAATCTTCCAGCGTTGTCGTGTCACCGGCAACGGTTCCGCCGGAAGCAAGTTCTCTCAGCAATCGGCGCATAATTTTGCCCGAACGGGTCTTCGGCAGCATATCGGTGAAACGGATGTCGTCGGGTTTGGCGAGCGAGCCAATTTCTTTGGCGACGTGGGCGCGAAGTTCAGTTTTTAGCTGTTCGTTTCCTTGTCGCCCGCCCTCCAGGGTGACAAATGCGGCGATTGCCTGACCTTTTATTTCGTCGGGTTTGCCAACGACCGCCGCTTCCGCGACTGCTTCGTGCGAAACAAGTGCGCTTTCGATTTCTGCCGTTCCGAGGCGATGACCCGAAATGTTGATTACGTCGTCAACTCTGCCCATAATCCAAAAGTAGCCGCGGTCATCGCGCCGTGCGCCGTCGCCTGCAAAATAAACGCCCGGAATTTCCGACCAATATGTTTTTTGGTAGCGTTCGTCGTCTTTGTAAATCGTTCGCAGCATTGAGGGAAACGGTTTTGTAATTACTAGATAGCCGCCTTCACCGGCAGGAACGGATTTGCCGGCTTTGGTCTGAACGTCAATCATAATTCCGGGAAATGGACGAGTCGCCGTGCCAGGAACGGTCGGTGTTGCGCCCGGGAGCGGCGAAATCATAATCGCGCCGGTTTCGGTCTGCCACCAGGTGTCGACAATCGGGCATTTCTTTTTGCCGATAATAGCGTGATACCACATCCACGCTTCTGGGTTGATCGGCTAGCCGACCGTTCCGAGCAGTCTTAAAG